>NZ_JBALOZ010000059.1:0-23735 GCF_036965125.1 Bacillus sp. JJ1503 | reverse complement strand
CCATATTACATGTGGGGATGTTTTTTTATTTCAAAAAATGTGGGATTCAGATCAGGGTTATCCCGTATTTCAAAATTGGAGGAATTTAGAATGAAAAAGCTTTATTCAGTATTATTCGCATTGCTGCTGGCTATCGGCGTTTTGGCAGGATGCGGGGGAAGTGCAGAAGAACCAACTGAAAATACTGCAGAGAAGGAAACGCAGCCAGCACAAGAGGAGAAGGCCGATTTTCCGGTTACAATTAAGGATGCCCTCGATAATGAGGTTGTTATAGAGTCGAAGCCTGAGAAAATTGTTTCTCTGCTTCCAAGTAATACAGAGATTGCATTTGGATTAGGTTTAGGTGAGGAAGTCGTTGGGGTATCTGATTTTGACAATTATCCGGCTGAAGCTGCAGAGAAAGAAAAAATTGGCGGTATGGATTTTAATGTTGAAAAGATTATTTCCTTAAGCCCGAACCTAGTATTGGCACATGCATCTAGCGCTCATAATGCAGAAGCTGGTCTTCAGCAACTAAGAGATGCGGGGATTACTGTTCTCGTAGTCAATGATGCGAAAAACTTTGATGAAGTGTTTGATTCCATAAATATGATAGGTACAGCTGGTGGAAAGAAGGAAGAGGCTGAAAAGCTTGTTTCAAGTATGAAAGCAAAGCTTGAAGAGATTAAAGAAAAAGCAATAACAATCCAGGATGCAGATCGAAAAAAAGTTTTTGTTGAAGTATCCCCTGCTCCGGAAATTTATGCCGTTGGAGCGAACACGTTTATGGATGAAATGCTTAAAATGATTCATGCAGATAACGTTGTAACCGAAGAAAGCTGGCCAAAAATGGATCCAGAGGCGGTAATTGAAAGAAATCCGGATGTAATTATTACAACTCACGGATATTATACAGAAGACCCTATTGGCAACGTGCTTGGCCGCGATGGCTGGCAGGAAATTAATGCAGTTAAAAATAATCAAGTGGTAGACGTTGATTCTGATACCGTTACCCGTTCAGGCCCAAGGCTTGTTGAAGGAGTAGAACTACTTGCAAAAGCTATTTACCCGGAAACATTTAAATAATAAAATTTTTGCTTATATATTTGCAGTCGGATTTCTAGTTACCGCCATGCTGCTAGGCATTTCCATTGGAACGGTTTCTGTTCCTGCGATGGATATTATTAAAATTATTGGTGCAGAAATTTTCCGCATGACACCAAATGAACAAGTTGATTCGATGTTTTCAAATATTGTTATGAATATCCGTCTTCCTAGGGTTATTCTGGCAGGCTTGGTTGGCGCATCTCTCGCAATTGCGGGAGCCGCCTTCCAAGGTTTATTGAGAAATCCTCTCGCAGACCCGTATACGCTAGGCGTTTCTTCAGGTGCCTCGGTGGGAGCTGTTATTACTCTATTCTTCGGACTTTCCATTCCATTTTTGGGCCTATTTACGCTCCCGCTATTAAGCATCCTTTTTTCCTTTGCTACCATTTTTCTTGTCCTGCTGTTTGCCCGCCAAGTGGAAAGGTCGATGAAGGTAGAGACGATTATTTTAACAGGTATTATTTTCAGTTCCTTCTTAGGAGCTTTCATCTCACTGATGATTGCTTTAACAGGCGAGGAATTAAGGCAAATTATTGGCTGGCTGCTTGGCAGTGTATCGATGCGCGGCTGGGCTTATATCAAAATTATCATTCCATTCTTTATTATTGGGTCTGTTATCCTGATCATAAATAGCAATGAACTGAATGCTATGTCCTTTGGGGAAGAAAGAGCCCAGCATATAGGCGTGAATGTGCAGAGAAGAAAGATGATGATTCTTATTGCAGGCTCGATGCTTACAGGAGCGGCTGTGGCGGTTTCGGGTACGATCGGTTTTGTAGGGCTCGTTATTCCGCATTTGACTAGGCTGCTGTGGGGACCAGATCATAAGCATTTATTGCCTTTATCCATATTAACAGGCGGCGGCTTCCTTATTCTTGCCGATCTTGTAGCAAGAACCATTATCTCTCCAACCGAGCTTCCGATTGGGGTTATTACAGCGCTTATTGGGGCACCTGTATTTGCAATCATTTTGATGAAACGAAGAACGGAAAGAAGAGGATAAATCATGCTCAGCGTCCAACAGATAACAGGAGGATATACAGGAGATTCTGTCATCAAGAATGTATCCTTTGAACTGGAAAAAGGAGAGTTATTCGGGATATTAGGTCCGAATGGAAGCGGAAAAACAACGTTGCTCAAAATGCTTAGCGGCATTTTGCCTTTTAGCAGCGGGGAGGTCTTATTAAAAGGAAAATCATTAAGTGATTACTCCACAAAAGAATTGGCGAAAATCATTGCTGTTCTGTCGCAGCATTCCAATCAAAGCTTTTCTTATACTGTAAAGGAAACGGTTTCTTTAGGGAGGTATGCTCATCAAAAGGGATGGTTTCATTCGTGGTCACAGGAGGACGAACAGATAGTAAAGCAGGCAATGGAACAGACAGGCGTTGGGCATTTTGAAAGCCATAATCTTCATGAGCTTTCAGGTGGAGAAAGACAAAGGGTTTTCTTAGCACAGGCACTGGCGCAGGAGCCTGAAATTTTGCTGCTGGATGAACCAACGAACCATCTCGATCTTTCCTTTCAAAAGGATTTGCTTGATTTATTAAAAAGCTGGACAAAAAATCGCGGCCTGACGGTTGTCTCTATTTTTCATGATTTGAATTTAGCAGGTTTATATTGTGACCGGCTTTTGCTGTTAGAGAAGGGTGAAATTAATATAAACGACACACCAAATGAAGTTTTGCGGGAAGACCGAATACGAGGGGTCTACAAGACGAAGATTGAAAAGCATCCCCATCCAAAGGTGCCTGCCCCTCAAATGGTGTTACTCCCTGAAGACTTAGCAAGAGATCAGGAATGTTTATGCCTAGATGAAAGTTATCTAGAGCTTTCTGATCAACATGTTGTTTTCCGGTCGCCTATCCCTCTTCGAACAATGTCATCGGGAGTTGTTGGCTCCGGAACAGGTTGGCATCAACTATTTGTGAATCGCCATGTGGATAAAAATTATGACTGCAGTGATCATCGGAAAGAGATGGTTGAGTATCTAAAGGCTCATGGGTTTGAGCCAGGAGAAACCGTGGGCATGATGACAGCCGTCATGCTTCAGGATGTGAGCTATCAGCTTTATCAAGAAGAAAGTTTTGCAGCGTTTATTATTGTAACAGCAGGTGTAGGAAACGCTGTTGACGCAGCCAAAGCTGATGAACATGCTTTTCAATTACAGCCGGGTACGATTAATACATGGGTTTTTGTCAGCGGAGACATGACGGAGGAGGCCATTATCCAGAGCATCATGACTGCTACGGAAGCAAAGGTAAAAGCGTTGCAAGACCTAGAAGTAAAGGACCCTGTTACAGGCACAATCGCCACAGGAACATCGACAGACAGTATATTAATTGCATCTACTCAAAGAGGCCAGAAGCTAGAATATGCCGGCACCATCACGCCGCTTGGAAAAATGATCGGTAAAGGCGTCTATGAATGTACAAAGGAAGCGATTCAAAAGAGCAGAAAAAGGGTGAAGAAATGATATTGTATCACCTGATTGCCCTGACGATTGCCATACTAATCGATCTAGTCGTAGGTGACCCGCCACACTATCCGCATCCTGTTAAATGGATGGGTTCTCTTATTTATAAATTAGACAAAAGCTGGAATAAAGGAAGCTCGAGAAGATTAAAAGGAACAGTCATGCTGTTAACAGTTTTACTGACAGTAGGTGGTATATCTCTCCTGCTTGTCAATGTCATGTATGGGATCCATCCGCTTGCTGGCATACTTGGGGAAGCTATTTTGATTTCAACCGCCATTGCACAAAAAAGTTTAAAAGAGGCTGCTCTGACTGTTTACAATCCTTTGAAAAAGGGAGATCTCGCGGAGGCTAGACATAAGCTATCTTATATAGTCGGCCGGGATACTGATAGGCTAGACGAGCCTGAAATTGTAAGAGCGACCGTTGAAACCGTTGCTGAAAATACGAGTGATGGGATTACGGCTCCGCTTTTCTGGGCGTTAATTGGAGGAGCTCCTCTTGCACTTATTTATCGGGCGATTAATACATGTGATTCGATGGTTGGCTACCGCAACGAGAAATATGAAGACTTTGGCTGGGCTTCTGCCCGTCTAGATGATGCGGTTAACTGGATTCCGAGCAGGCTGACGTCTGTCTGCATGCTGTTTGGAAACCGTTCTTTGCACACTAGTACGAAAAAAGTGCAGGAAATTATTTTACGTGATGCAAAAAAACACCCAAGCCCAAATTCTGGCTGGGGAGAGGCGGCGGTTGCTGGGCTATTAGGTATTCAGCTCGGCGGCATCAATTATTACAAAGGAATCGTTTCGAATCGGGCAACTATGGGGGATCCGATTTTTAAACTTGAAAAAGAGCATATTCTTAAGACAAATCATATTGTTACACGTACTATTCCAATCTTTTTATTCTTGCTGTGGATAGGAGGAATGCTCATTGAATTGGCCCGTACATGGTTCTAATCCTCAGTATTTATTTACTGCATTAAATATGCCGCTGCCAGATCATATGATTGATTTTAGCGCAAATATTAATCCGCTGGGCCCACCTCCGATCTTGAAGGAAAAATGGGGGGAGCTTTTTTCCTTGATAGCTGATTATCCCGATCCAAAGGGACAGAAGTTTAAAAAGAAACTGGCTGAAAAAGAAAACCTATCGGAAAGACAAATATTAATTGGTAATGGGGGAGCGGAGCTGATTTCACTTATCGGTAGGATGCTTGCCGGAAAAAGAGTTATGATCGTTCAGCCAGCTTTTTCAGAATATGAAGAAGCGTGCCGGATTAACGGCTGTACGATCGATTATCATCAGTTGAATCCAGACAAATGGGAATTGAATGTAGAAGCGCTAGCAGAAAAATTGCACTATACGGACGCATTATTTCTGTGTAATCCATGCAATCCAACAGGTGTTTATTATTCTAAGTCTCAACTGATTGAACTGATGAATGAATGTCAAAAACAAAATTGCCTTTTCATTATGGATGAAGCCTTTTATGATTTCCTTTCCGAGTATGAGTCAATGGTTCCTTACATATATGAGTTCTCGAACTTGCTTATCATTCGATCCATGACGAAAATGTTTGCGATACCAGGTTTGCGATTAGGATACGTGATGGCAAATCAAGCCATCATTGATCATTTGGCAAGCTTTCAGCCGCATTGGAGCATAAACGCACTTGCCTTACAGGCAGGAGAATGGTGTCTTGAAAGTGAATCTTATGTAAAGGAAATTAGGGAGTTAATTGATAGGGAAAGAGAAAGACTATTTAATTTTTATAGTCAGAAAGAGTTAATGCTATCCCCTTCACGAGTTAACTTTTATTTATTAAAGGACCCATTGGTTCAAAATCAGCTTCCGCTTTTTCAATTTTTACTCTCAAAAGGAATCATTCCAAGGCATACGATGAATTTTCCAGGACTAGAAGGTGCCTGGCTGCGTTTTGCAATAAAGGGTCCAAAGGAGAATGACAAACTTATGGGGGCGATAGAGGAATGGCGGAGTCGTCCATAATCTTTATTAGCGGCGGTGTTCGGAGCGGAAAAAGCAGCTTCGCTGAACAGCTTGCAGCAGGTGAAGCGGAAAATACAGGCGGACAGCTTCATTACGTTGCTGCAGGACAAGCGAGTGATTCGGAGATGAAGGATAGAATCCAACGGCATCAAAAGGACCGTCTGAATAGTGGCTTAAGCTGGCAGACGTGGGAAAAGCCCACTAAGCTGCAAGAACTCTCGGGTGTCTTTACCAATACAGATATTATNNATTATATTGTTAGACTGTTTAACAACTCTATTAAATAATGAGTTCTTTAGTGTGGATGAGCAATGGATGAAACCTGAATTTCAACAAAAGGTCATGCAAGGGATTCTAGAGGGACTTGAACAGATTTCGCGAAATTGCCATCGGCTCATTGTCGTCAGCAATGAAGTATTAAATGAACCGCAAGGGAGCAATGAGTTAGTCTTCATTTATAGGAGAATGCTTGGTCAGCTCCATCAGCAAATCGTTGCCAAAGCTAAACAAGCTTTTCTTGTGGAGGCAGGCATTCCCATCCTGATGAAAGGAACAGAATGAGCATGAAAGGGATTATGATACAGGGAACAGCTTCAGACGTGGGGAAAAGCTTAATTGTTACTGCCCTTTGCCGGGCGTTTTCTAATAAAGGCTATAAAGTAGCACCATTTAAATCACAGAACATGTGCAATTTTTCTTATATAACTAAGGGCGGCAAGGAAATAGGCCGATCTCAGGGACTGCAGGCTGAAGCAGCCAAAACAGAGGCTACTGAATGGATGAATCCTATATTATTGAAGCCAAGGCCCAATCAGAATTCAGAAATTGTTTTACTCGGGCAGACCTTGGAGACTGTCTCTGGAAAAGGCTATCGGGATTTGTTTTACGAAAAGGGATTGCAAACGATTGAAACGGCGCTTGAGAATTTATCAAAAGAATTTGACCTGCTTGTGATGGAAGGAGCAGGGAGTCCGGTTGAAATCAATTTAAAGGATAAAGAGCTTGTTAATATGAAGGTTGCCGAAATGGCTGATGTTCCGGTGATATTAGTAGCAGATATTGAAAGAGGCGGTGTCTTTGCCAGCATTGTCGGCACATTAGAGTTACTTTCTGCTGCAGAAAGAGCCAGGGTGAAGGGGCTCGTTATCAATAAGTTTCGCGGTGACCCTACGTTATTCGAGGATGGAGTGGAATGGCTGGAGGAAAGGACGGGTGTTCCTGTTCTGGGCGTTCTTCCTTATGTAGAAAATCATATGATTGAAGAGGAAGACTCTCTTTCAATGCCTACCGGGAAAGCCTTTGTTATCGAAGCATCCCGTCCCAATGAATTAGAGGATGAGAAGTATGACGAACTCTCCTCCCGATTATTGGAGCATCTCGATTGGGAAAGGTTAGAGGAGATTATTTTTAGCTGGGGTATGGCTGATGAAGTGGTTTAAAGGATTACTTATCAACCTGCAGTTTTTTACTTCGATTCCAATCCCTTTCGAACTGTCAATGGATAAAGCCCATCTTGAAAAATCGATTAAGACTTTTCCGCTTCTGGGCCTCATACAAGGGGTCATATATGCATTGATTCTTTATGGCTTTCTCCACTGGACTCCGTTTTCTCTTTTAACCGCTGCATTTGCAGTGTGGCTTGCGGGGATTATGTTGACTGGCGGGATCCATCTTGATGGGTGGATGGATGTAAGTGATGCGTTCTTTTCTTATCGGGACCGAGAGAAAAGGCTTGAAATCATGAGTGACCCGCGGACAGGTGCCTTTGGTGTGTTATCTGTCATCGTATTATTAAGCGCCCGTTTTCTATTTATTTATGAGATTATCCAAATGATCCATTCGGTTTCATATGTGATGATCGCATTGCTGCCGTTTTTCAGCAAAATAGTGATGGGTGTTTTGTTATTAAAAGTGAAACCGGCTAAAAAAGAAGGCTTGGGCACGCTGTTTAAACAAGCGGCTAATGAAAGAACCCTCGTTGTCTATCCGATTTATATCGTCATTTTGCTTATCATTGCAGCAGTTTTTCTAAAGGAAGTCATTTGGGGGATGCTCTTCTTTATTTTTGTCTCAGGATTCCTTTTTCTTTTTTTACGAAAAAAAATTAGTAGCTGGTTTGGCGGAATGACAGGGGATGTGCTCGGAGCAAGTGTAGAGGGGACGGAGGTGCTGCTATGGATGACATTGTGGTTATTGCATTATTTCGCCATGGGCTGACAGAGGCAAATAAACGACAAGCTTATCTTGGCTGGACGGATTCACCCCTATGTCAAAAAGTAGAAAGAGTTTCGGAAAAATATGATTATCTCTTTTCAAGTGATTTAGGAAGATGCTTAGAGACGGCAAACATGATGTTTCCTAATGACACGGTTCATAGAATGGAAGAATTTCGGGAGATGAACTTTGGCGGGTGGGAAGGAAAAACATATAAAGAGCTTGAGAATGATCAGGAATATCGGCATTGGCTTTCCGATTCCTTTACCAAAAAGCCGTCAGCGGGAGAATCGTTTGATGAGTTTTCTGAACGAGTGGATTTAGGCTGGAGCAAGGTGACCGATATAATTTATAACCTTTCTTTGGAAAAAGCAGCAATTGTCACACATGGAGGGGTCATCCGGGCATTATTAACGAAATGGGCACCGATGGAAAAGGGCTTTTGGGAATGGGAAGTCCCCCATGGTAAAGGCTATGAGCTCATCTGGAATCGGGAAGATCTTAGGAGGGGTGAAAGATGCACTTTGTTACGGGAGGCGCCTTTAATGGCAAATCTAGATGGGTAACAGAATATTATCAATTAGAGGATACTCCTCATTTATGGATTTCCTGTAATAAACATGAACTCGCTCCATTGAGATTTGATGATGATCCAATCGTTATTCTTGAAGGAATTGAAGCTTGGCTAAAGGAGTTATCAGGTCAATATGAAATCGGTCAAGCACGGAAGCAATGGCAGCTTCAGCTTTCTGAGTGGATTAATTGGGAGAATGAAGATCCGCGCAGAAAAATAATATTAATAGGAACAGATATGAATAAAGGAATTGTTCCGATGCTTGCAGAAGATCGTAAGTGGCGAGACCTGACCGGCTGGGCTTATCAGGATGCCGTTCGAGCAGCAGGGCGAGTAGATTTAATCTGGTATGGGATTAGCCAACGGTTAAAATAAGAAATTAGCTATGAATGTAAGAGATTCATTCTAAAGGTATTACAAGCTTTACAGGTTGCCATAAAATCATTCATTTATAAAGGGGCAGTGACAATGAGAATTTACACGCGTACAGGTGATAAAGGGAAAACAAGCATTATCGGCGGAAGAGTGGATAAGGATGATATTCGGGTTGAAACGTACGGAACGGTTGATGAAGTGAACTGCTTTGTTGGTCAGGCAATGGCACAGCTGGAACAAGACAAATTTAAGGATATTTTGAATGACTTGGAAAAAATCCAGCATGAATTATTTGACTGTGGCGGCGACCTAGCGAATGTTAAGAAAGATCGTGAGCTAAAGCTACAAAAGGAATCCGTTGAATACTTGGAGAAGAAGATTGATGAATTAATTGAAGAGGCACCTAAGTTAGAGAGATTTATTTTACCAGGAGGAACACCTGCTGCAGCATCGATCCATATTGCTCGAACGGTAACGAGAAGAGCGGAGAGATTAGTCGTTTCTTTAAAAAAGGCAGACCCTGAAATTCCAGAGGCAGCCCAGCAGTATTTAAATAGATTATCAGATTATTTCTTTGCGTTGGCCAGGGTCATCAATTTCCGCTTGAATGAAAAGGATGTTGAATATATCCGAAGTGCGAAGGTTTTTCGTGAAGGGAAACGCAAGGAGGATAAATAAATGAAAAGCATGAAAATGGCTTTAATTGCTTTATTAGTGGCATTGACAGCCATTGGTGCAGCCATTAAGATTCCTGCGATTATCGGCAGCGTGGCATTGGATGCATTTCCTGCGCTGCTTGCCGCGGCCATAATAGGTGGTCCTTCGGGTGCTGTCGTTGGGGCTATGGGGCATTTGCTGTCAGCTTTGCTAGGCGGGATGCCGATGGGGCCGTTTCATGGAATTGTTGCTGTTGAGATGGCCATCCTAGCCTACGTATTTGCCATTCTTTACCGAAAAGGGATGAAGTGGCAGGCAGGTATGTTCTTTATTCTTGGCAATTCGTTTGCCGCGCCGCTTCCATTTATGTTTTTAATTAGTGAAGCATTTTATTTGTCTATTGTGCCGTCTCTTTTAATTGGCTCTGCCTTGAATACAGTCCTGGCCTTCATTCTAATTCCGAGACTAGCCCGATTGGTCGAGCCTATGCTCTCTAGAGTGAGAACATACGAATGAGGGATGTGCTGATCATCCCTTTTAATGGGGAAGAATCTCTTGTCATGGCTAGTGATAATAGCGGAGGGATTGGATTAAAGGAGATGGATGAAGTCCAAGTTCCTTATGAGACGGTAGCTTATTATAGCTTCCGAGTAGCGGTTATGGAGTGTATGGCAGCAGGGGGTAAGCCCTTTGCCGTTACGGTACAGAATTTTTGTGGAGAACATGCTTGGAACCTATTAATGGACGGTATTAATCGAGGGATTGAAGAGCTCGGTTTAGAGGGGATTCAGATTAATGGCAGTACGGAAAGTAACTTTTCGCTAGTACAGTCAGCAGTTGGGTTAACTGTTCTTGGAAAGGTGAAGAACGATACTGTTGATCATAGTTTGAAGTTTTCAGAGGAGACGATGGTTGCGGTTATTGGTAAGCCATTGGTTGGAAATGAGGTTGTCGAGTTAGAAGCGGAAGTCGCGCCTCTATCTTTATTTAAGCAATTTTGTTTATTGGAGGGTGTCATCCTGTTGCCTGTAGGCTCGAAAGGGATTCTCTATGAAATGAACCAATTGTTTGTGAATCGGACATTTAGGGAGACTGAGATAGCTGCCGATTTAGATGTGAAAAAATCATCGGGACCGTCCACTTGTTTTCTGGCTGCTTTTAGCCAAGAGAAAAAGGAAGATATCAAGGCCGCGGCTGGTCCATATTTTCATAAAGTTGAAGTGATCAAATGTTAAATTTATTTGTGATTAGACACGGGGAAACGGAATGGAATACGCAAAAAAGGATGCAGGGGCGGCTAGATTCTGATTTGACAGAAAAGGGCAAGAAAGACGCGCGATCATTGGGAGATAGACTAAGGGAGACAGATTTCGTGCGGATTATTTCCTCCCCTAGCAATCGAACATTAGAAACAGCTAAGTTAGTTGTTGGGGAAAGAGCAGTGGCTATTGAAACAGATGAAAGATTGATGGAGATCCATTTGGGAGATTGGCAGGGGAAAGTGGAAGCGGATATTGAGAAGGAATATCCAAATCATTTTCATGCTTACTGGAATTTGCCGGCTTTGTATGAAAGTGTGGGTGGAGAGAGCTTTTCTGATGTGAAAGAGCGTATACTTGAGTTTTTATTAGAGCTAGAAAAAGCCACTCCTTCTGGAAATGTTCTCGTTGTTACACATGGAGTCGTGATCAAAGCACTTTATCTTTTATGCAGAAATGCCCCTATTGAAGAAATTTGGAACCCCCCTTTCATCCATGGAACGAGTCTTACAACGATTAAGATGCAGGATGGAAAAATGGAATTAATTTTGGAAGGCTGTACAGCGCATTGTGGCTAGACTTGCTTATTAGTAAGTCTAGTTTTTTGTTCTTTTAGGGGGAGTTGTCGAACTCAGCAGAACTGGTGCTTATTTCTAGGTTAATTGTGACCGTTAGGAGTGAAAAAGGAATCGAACGGTAATCAAAGAGGACTAATGGTGCCCGAACGGGTTGAAAAAGGTCTGGATCGGTAATCAAAGAGCGCTAATGATGACCGATCGGGGTGGAAAAGGTATGAAGCGGTAATCAACGAGTGTTAATGGTGCCCGAACGGGTTGAAAAAGGCCAGGAACGGTAACCAAAGAGGACTAATGGTGCCCGAACGGGTTGAAAAAGGCCTGGATTCGGTAATCAAAGAGCACTAATGGTGACCGGTCGGAGTGAAAAAAGGAAAAAACGGGAATCATAGCTTATTAATTCAGCCATTACCTTTTTTTCAGCTTTATCCACTCGTATATCACATGTAAATAAAAAGGGAATTGGCTCATACGTAGAGAATTTTAAGAAAGTATTGAAAAAAATAAAGCGGGTGAGTTCATGAATCTAAAGTTAGGGTATGTCATTTTATATGTTGAAAATCTTGATAAAACAAAACATTTTTACGAAAACTTATTAGGTTTAGAGCTAATGAATGAATTTGGAACTTATATAGAATTTAACACAGGATCTACAGTTCTATCTTTTAACACAAGAGAAGGGGGACGTGAGGTTACAAGTCTTCCGATTCCAAATGGTATTAGAAAGGAACAAACCTTTGAACTCGGATTTGTTACGGAGGACGTAGAGGGAGTTGTTGAAGGCCTTCGTGAAGAAGGGGTATCCATCCTTATGGAACCGGTTGAAAAGCCTTGGGGTCAAAAAGTTGCATATGTCGAGGATCCTGATGGACATTATATTGAGATTTGTTCTCCGATAGGGTGAGAGGAGACTAATCAAACGATTAATTAAACTAATCAAACGATTAATTAAAATTAATCAAACGTTTAATTAAGGTCAACCATGGGGTTAAATCAAACTAATCAAACGATTAATTAAAACTAAATGAGAGATTTCGCCCGCCAGCAAAATGGTGGGTTTTTCTTTATTAAAATAATTTTTTTCTAACCATCTAAAAAACGAGATTATTAGTGAATATTAAAGATCCAGCCCTATTTAAACGCTTCCGCTTATATTGCAGTTTCTAAATATATGGTAAGATGGTTTTTGTTTTTAACGGCCCTGACTTCGATGAGAGTTCGAAGTCGCTTTATTCAAAACAAGTTCCGAATGCAAATAAGTGTATAAGGTTCAAAAAAAGGAGTGTTTATTTGAAAGTACAAACAACTAAAGAACAATGGTTCGGCAATATTCGCGGAGATATTCTTTCTGGGATTGTCGTTGCCTTAGCTCTAATACCTGAGGCGATTGCTTTCTCAATAATTGCTGGGGTCGATCCTATGGTTGGACTTTATGCTTCCTTCTGTATCGCTGTTACGATTGCAATATTTGGAGGCAGACCAGGGATGATCTCTGCTGCAACAGGGGCAATGGCATTGCTAATGGTTACACTTGTTGCGGATCATGGTTTACAGTATTTATTTGCTGCGACCATTTTAACGGGAATATTCCAAATTTTATTTGGTGTTCTTAAGTTAGCCCGTTTTATGAAATTTATTCCGAGATCGGTAATGATTGGCTTTGTTAATGCGTTAGCGATCTTGATTTTTATGGCTCAGCTAGAGCAATTTGTTGGAGCCAATTGGGTAATGTATGCAATGGTTGCTGGAGCACTTGCCATCATCTATCTTTTTCCGAGAATGACTAAGGTTGTTCCTTCTCCACTAGTGGCAATAATAGTTATTACAATCATTGCCATTATGACGAAGAGTGATGTCAGAACGGTAGGAGATATGGGAGCCCTTAGCTCATCTCTGCCTGCTTTTTTAATCCCGGATGTTCCCTTCAATTTTGAAACGTTAAAAATTATTTTTCCCTATTCAATTGGCTTAGCTATTGTTGGTTTAATAGAAACATTACTAACTGCTACTATCGTAGATGACATGACAGATACTGCTAGTGATAAAAACCGCGAAAGCCGCGGACAGGGAATTGCGAATATTGTCGCTGGCCTTTTTGGCGGAATGGCTGGATGTGCCATGATTGGCCAATCCGTTATCAATGTTAAATCTGGCGGTAGAGGAAGACTTTCAGCTCTTGTTGCAGGGACGTTCTTAATGTTCCTTATTTTAGTTTTAGGAAAAGTGGTTGTTCAAATCCCAATGGCGGCTCTTGTAGGCGTCATGATTATGGTATCTATTGGAACGTTCGATTGGTCTTCTATTAAAGGAATGGCAAAGATGCCTGCCACGGACTCGATTGTAATGGTTACTACAGTCGTAACGGTTGTATTTACTCATAATTTATCAATCGGAGTATTTGCAGGAATTATTTTAAGTGCGATTTTCTTCGTAGCAAAAATTTCAAAAGTCTATGTTACTTCAAAAGTAGTTGGGGATAAGAAAGTTTACGCTGTAAAGGGGCAGGTTTTCTTTGCCTCTGTAAATGAATTGCTTTCTTATATCGATTTTAGCAGCAACGATCAGAATGTAGAAATTGATTTTAGTGAAGCGCATGTGTGGGATGATTCAGCTGTAGCAGCTATTGATAAAATTGTTATAAAGTTGCGGGAAAATGGGGCATCCGTTCGGCTTGTTGGGTTAAATGCTCCAAGTTCTCATTTAATAGACCGTTTGGCTATTCATCAAAAGCATGGGGCGAAACTATCAGAACACTAAAGGTAATAAAAAACTGGGACTGTCCAAAGTCAATTAACCTGACTTTGGACAGTCCCTTTTGCTTTAGGTATATAAAATGATATCAAATTTCACACCATCTTCCACTTGCAATTACTATTTTGATAGTTTCCTATGTTTTAACTTAATCAAATGTGGGATGTAAATGGTTTGTAAATTGAAGTTTACAAAGGATTAGTGTTTGAAGGGTTTTTGCTTAATATTTGTTTTGTATATTTATATTGTAAAACAAAACAAAAACAAACATCTCAGGAGGAAAATGACCATGTCTTGGACTCGTAATTGGAAAAAAGGAATCATCGGTGTAATGACTATTTCTATGTTAGCAGCTTGTTCCTCAAACAATAGCAATAATGATTTAAGCGCAGGAGAAGAAACAGATTATAACCAATTGACATTGGCTCAAATAGAAGAAAAAGCAAAAGCAGAAGGTAAAGTAAATTCAGTTGGGATGCCAGATACTTGGGCAAACTGGGTGGAAACATGGGATGAGTTGGGAGCAAAGTATAATTTGCAACATTCGGATACAGATATGTCTAGTGCTGAAGAGCTAGCGAAATTTGCAGCAGAAAAGAAAGATGCAACAGCTGACATTGGTGATGTTGGAATTGCCTTTGGACCGATAGCAGAGGAGCAAGATTTGACGCTTGCTTATAAAACATCTTACTGGGATGACATTCCAGCTTGGGCAAAAGATGATAATGGAGACTGGATTGTTGGATATACAGGCACGATGTCTTTTATTACCGATAAAAATAATGTGAAAAATGCACCTGCGTCTTGGGCAGATCTGAAAAATGGCAATTACAAAGTTAGCATAGGGGATGCCCTAACAGCAAACCAAGCACAATTTGCTATTCTAGCAGCTGCCTATGCATTCGGCGGAGACGAAAAGAATATTCAGCCAGGTATTGATTTCTTTGCAGAATTAGCGAAACAAGGCCGATTATCTGCTGGGGATCCAAGTGTAGCTAATCTTGAAAAAGGTGAAATTGATGTTGCTTTAGTTTGGGATTTTAACGCACTGGGCTATCGTAAACAAATTGATGAAGCGCGTTTTGACGTAACGATTCCAGGAGAGGCTTCTGTTACATCTGGTTATGCCACTATTCTTAACAAGTACGCAAAAAATCCTCATGCGGCGATGTTAGCTCGTGAATACATTCTTTCTGATGAGGGGCAAGAAAATTTAGCAAAAGGATATGCTCGTCCAATTCGTGAAAACGTTAAGTTATCAAAAGAAGTTCAATCTCTTTTATTACCAAATGAAATGTATAAAAATGCTCAACCAGTGAGCGATCAAAAAGCTTGGGAAGACACAACAAAAAAGATTCCGCAAATGTGGCAAGAACAGGTGTTAATCCATGTCAAATAATCGTTTAATCATGATCGTTGTGGATGCGTTACGTTTTGATACGGCATGTTCACATATGGGATTTATGCAGCATTTGGTTGAACAAGGAAGGGTCGCGCGTTATGAAGTGAAATCGGAAGTCCCTTCGCTATCTCGACCTTTATACGAAACTATTTTAACTGGAACATCACCTTTCGTTCATGGCATTGTCGGGAATGGAGTCATTCGATTATCGACGCAAGAAAGTCTATTTCATTTAGCAAGACGCAGCGGGAAGAAAACCGCTGCAGCTGCTTATTATTGGGTAAGCGAACTTTATAGTCATGCGCCTTTTCGACATGGTATCGATCGAATTCAATTGGACAAGGATGCACCTATTGAAAATGGACTGTTTTATTTTGAAGATCATTACCCAGATAGTCACTTATTTGCCGAAGCTCAATGGCTTGTTTCAGAAAAAAATCCGGATTTTCTCTATATTCATCCGATGAATGTAGATGATGATGGACATAAATTTACAGCCGATTCGGTTCAATATCGAAATCGCGTTTTGGCTACAGATGCCCTATTGGCACAGACGTTGCCTATTTGGATGGACCTTGGTTATGACATCATCGTAACAGCTGACCATGGGATGACGGCTGATGGGAATCATGGTGGGAATACAACGGATGATCGTCATGTTCCGCTATTTATTGCCTCTAATAAAGTGAAACCGATTATTCAAGAGCAGGTCGTTTCACAGCTGCAATTGGCGCCACTTGCCTGTCATTTACTTGGAATCGATCCCTCTGAAGCAATGGTTCCTCTGCTCATGCCGGGTCTAGTCGATCAATAATGTGAAAGAAACTTCTATCACTGGGGGTTTCTAACATAATGGACATGGCGTTTCTTCATCGGCCATCCCCCCATTGATGGTTAGTTACTAATCTGCGATAAAAAGGGAGACAACATGATTATGAATGGAAAAAAAAGCGTACTTCTTATATTAGTTCCGTTCGCTTTATTGATGACGTTCTTTTTTCTCGTCCCGCTCGTTTACATGTTGGTAAGCAGTTTTTCTAATAGTCATGGGTTTACGTTAGAACATTATCAAGAAGCGTTATCAAGCTCTTATATTTTACAAGGGTTTAAAAATAGTTTCGCTTTGTCTGTCGTTTCAGCATTCATTGCCCTCGTTGTTTCTTTACTTGGGGTGTTTGCGATGACATATTTTCCCGAACAAATCCGCGAAAGGTTATTGATTTTGTCCAATTTAACCTCTAACTTTGCAGGTGTTCCGCTTGCTTTTGCATTTATTGTGTTGCTTGGAAATAGCGGTCTTTTTACATTAGCACTTCATTCGTTTGGCTGGGACCTATCCTTTTCGCTTTATAGTTGGTCAGGGCTTTTACTCATCTATATTTATTTTCAACTTCCTCTGGCAATTATGCTTTTATATCCGATTTATTACGGAATACAGCAGCAGTGGAAAGATGCCGCTTCTTTATTAGGCGCTTCACCGCTTGTATTTTGGAGAAAAATCGGTCTTCCTATTATCTTTCCAGGTATTGCAGGAACGTTTACCATTTTGTTCGCCAATGCGATGGGTGCCTATGCATCTGCTTATGCTTTAACGGGGAGTAATTTTAACTTAGCGGCTATTCGGATCGGGGCATTGATTACAGGAGATATCTTTGCTCAACCAGAATTAGCGAGCGCTATTGCCGTTCTGCTTGGTATGATCATGATAATTGTTATGTCGCTTAGTGAATGGCTTGTCAAAAAAACGAGAAGGGATTTGTTGAAGCGATGAAAAAATTTACAATCATTATGCTCACCCTGATCGGAATATATTTAGCTTTGCCAATTCTCGCAACAGCTTTGTATGCATTTTCAACAGAATGGAATAAAACCATTTTACCTGAAGGCTTAACGTTCGAATGGATTAGTATGCTCTTTCAAGATGCTCGCTTTATCGAGGCGTTCGGCCGATCTGTACTTCTTTCTGGAGGAGCAGTTATCATTTCGATCTTGTTTATTGTACCGGCGATTTTCGTAATCGTCTTATATTTTCCATCATTAGAAAAGTGGTTTCAAGCAAGTATTGTGATGGTGTACGCCTTCCCAGGTGTTATTCTAGCAGTTGGATTAATTCGATTTTATTCAGGCACAAGTTTGCCAATGATACTCGCTGTAGTCGGAGTATATGTCATCAGTGTGCTCCCATATATGTACCAAGGAACACGAAATAGCTTGAGGAATGTGCAAGGCCGTCAATTAATGGATGCGGCAGAATTATTAGGTGCTTCAAAAATGGACGCTTTCCGTAAAGTGCTGCTTCCAGCAGTATATCCAGGGTTATTCGTATCAGCACTGTTATCGTTTTCCGTATTATTTGGCGAATTTGTTTTGATTAACCTTGTGGTTGGTTCTCGCTTTGAAACCGTTCAAATCTATTTAATGGCGAAATTAAGTACAAGCGGTCATATTGCGAGTGCAATTGTGCTCGTATACATCGTGTTAATGGGGATTTTGACGATGGTGATGGCGGTATTAACGAATAAAGCGAAAGGGATGACACGTGCATGAGTCATGTATTGTTAAAAGACGTCCATAAACAATATCGAGATACAAATGTTCTGACTGGAATTGATATGAATATTCAAGATGGTGAATTTGTTACGCTACTTGGACCAAGTGGCTGTGGGAAAAGTACAATCTTGCGAATATTATCCGGTCTAACAGATGCAACCGGCGGTACGGTGATGATCGATGGAAAAGACATGAAGAACATTCCGCCCAAAAAGCGCAAAGTGGGGATGGTATTTCAATCATACGCATTATTTCCGAATATGACAGTGTTTGAAAATGTTGCATTTGGTTTAAAAATGAACAAAAAACCAGTAAATGAAGTAGAAGAACGTGTAGAAAGAATGTTAGAGCTCGTTGGTCTGCAAGAAAAGAAAAAGGCGTATCCGCATGAGCTTTCCGGCGGTCAGCAACAACGGGTTGCACTTGCTCGCTCACTCGTTGTTCGTCCGAAAGTATTGTTGCTTGATGAACCGTTAAGTGCGCTTGATGCACAAATACGGAAGCATTTGCAAGTCGAACTGCGCATGATTCAACGGGAACTGAATATGACGATGATTCTTGTTACACATGACCAAGAAGAAGCAATGTCTGTTTCTGATCGCATTTTCGTCATGAATAAGGGGAAAATTGCGCAAGAAGGAACACCATCTGAAATTTATACAAGGCCTAAAACGGAATTTGTTGCCAACTTTATTGGCAGATATAATGTTTTTTCAAAGGAGCAACTAGGAAGTTTGTTTGAGAAAAATTTAGCGATGTCTGCTGATAAATACGCGATTCGCCCAGAATCGATTCATATACAATCACAACCCTCCTCTTACCCATTACGAGCAATTGCCGGTGATTCAGTTATGAATGGAAATGTGATCCGGACAACATTTTATGCCAATGACAAGCAATTTACGACGGAACAATTGCATCACCGTGCCCCTACTTTTGTGCAAGGGATGGAATATCAATTATTTGTCGAACCAGAGGATGTTATTGCTTTATCATGAATGAAATAAAGGAAGAACGACATCGTTTAATTATTCAATGGGTGAAAGAGGAGAAGCGTGTATCCGTTGCAAAAATGGCGACAGCGTTTTCTGTGACGCCAGAAACGATTCGCCGAGACTTGAACGAGCTAGAGAAGCTTGAACAGTTAACTCGAGTACATGGGGGCGCTGTCCTGTATACAAAACTAGAAGAAGAACAAGCCTTTTTACGAAAGCTTGATATCAATCGGATCGAAAAAGTACAAATTGCTTTAGAAGCGATATCACGTATTGAAGATGGAGATACGATTGCGATCGATGTTGGGACGACAACGGTTCATATTGCTGATTTCATTCAAAATTTGCAGAATTTAACCATTGTAACGAATTCAATTGCTGCAGCCGATCGGTTTAATCAAGCGATTGAAGAAAAGCGAGTGACTGGAAAGGTTATCATGCTAGGTGGGGTGTCGAATCCCGCGCAATCCTCAGTCTCAGGTGCTATGACACTCGAATGGCTAAGTCATATGCATATGGATAAAGCGTTTATTTCCTGTGGTGGAATGGTTGCAGATACAATCTATGATTATGATTTAGATGAATCGCTCGTTTCAGCGAAAATGATGGCTTGCAGTAAGAAATGTATTTTGCTCGCGGATTCATCGAAAATAGGTGTTCCTTCATTTTTTTCTTTCGCTCAGGCGGGCCAATTCGATGAAGTTATAAGTGATCAGCTATGTCCGAAAGAATGGAAAGAATCGTACACGAAATGGACAATCGCAAAGGGGAGTCAAGTGGAATGTTAATCGATTATCACGTACATCTAGAAGAAGGACCATATTCGTTTAGCTGGCTTGAACGAACGGCGAAAGCTCTTGGATATTTTCAACCAATTGAATTACTTGAACGTGGGTCGAAAGCAAAGATTGAATACGAAATGAATCAGCTGCACAAACGATTGAATGCTGGCTGCTATAGTCAAGAATGGTTGGATTTATATTTGAAAAAAGCAAAGGAAGTCGGTTTGAAGGAAGTTGGCATTGTCGATCATTTGTATCGCTTTCAAGAAACGAAGAATTATTTTGAAACCGCGTTGAATTTAGACCCATCTCATTCAATTGGTGCATTGCAGTCATACTGGTTGAAAAGTGTCATGACGGAAAAGATGGACGAATTCGTAGAAGCTATTTTAATAGCAAAAAAGCGCTGGGAAAATGAAGGTGTCTCATTAAAGTTAGGCATTGAAGCGGATTATTTTGTCGGGCAAGAGCAGGAGCTTGCAGCCCTTTTAGAAGGAAAACCATGGGATTATGTGATCGGTTCTGTTCATTTTGTAGATGGATGGGGATTTGATAATCCACAAACCGTATCTCACTTTGAAAAGCAAGATTTAACCAAGTTATATACACGTTTTTATGAAACCGTTGAAAAAATGATTCGGTCAAAGATGTTTGATTTTGTTGCCCATTTAGATAATTTAAAAGTATTTAATTTCAAAGTAAACAATGAATCATTTAATCAAGAATGGTATGAACGTATAGCAGATGCACTATTAGAAACGAATACGGCTACAGAAGTGAATGCGGGTCTATATTATCGCTATCCAGTTAAGGAGATGTGTCCATCCGTAGATTTCCTAAAGACAATCGTCAAGAAAGGTGTGCCCATTACTCTTTCTTCTGATTCACACTTTCCAGACGATCTTGGTAAATATGTTGCAGAAAACAAGTCATTATTGCAGCAATTAGGTGCTCCAAAGCTAGCAACCTTTAAGCAAAGAGAAAGAATCATGGTACAGATCCAGTAAAAGGGGTCTGTTTTTTTTGATAAGAGGGAATTACTATCTTATAAAAAAATACCGAAATTTCATTATTTAATAAACTATTTTTAATTAAATTGAAATAATAAAATAGTTTTTTGTAATTCTTTTTTGAGATAAAATTAACTGTGCAAAGCTTGTAAAAACAAAATTTAGTTTCCACGCATGATGTTTTTACATACATATAAAGTAATGGGCGAATGTTTGAAAAATATTCCTCAATAAATCACACCTTAATCACTCCCTTTCTTAATTCACAAAGTGGTAAAATAGGAAAGTGATTGAGAATGGAGGTTCACATTATTTATGAAAACGAAAGTTGGACTATTATACGGCGGGAAATCTGCTGAACATGAAGTTTCTATGCAAACAGCTATGGCTGTCCTAAAGGCTTTGGATCAAGAGAAGTTTGAAGTTTATCCCATATATATATCAAAAGATGGCGGTTGGAATAAAGGACCACAGTTAACAGGACCTGTTACAAATGTGAAGGAGCTGGCGTTTTCCAACTTGGATGCACTGCCTCCAACTGCTTTAGCTCCTGCATTGTTTAAGGCTGCAGAAGATGAAAAAAGCTCATTTGATGTAATTTTCCCGCTGCTGCACGGACCGAATGGAGAAGATGGTACAGTTCAAGGGCTGCTTGAGCTTCTCAATCTTCCTTATGTAGGAAATGGTGTTTTGTCCTCTTCAGCAGGCATGGATAAGGTAATCATGAAAAATATCTTTGCTCAAGCTGGTCTTCCACAAGTAAAATACTGTTGGTTTATTCGTAGTGAATGGGAAAAGTCGAATGAGGCTGCTTATCAAAAAGTAGAAGATGAACTAGGCTATCCATGCTTCGTCAAGCCGGCCAACCTTGGTTCAAGTGTCGGTATTAGTAAGTGTACAAATAGATCGGAACTTGAAAAAGCCTTTGCTGAAGCATTCCAATTTGACCGTAAGATCATTATCGAAGAGGGAGTGACAGCAAGAGAAATTGAAGCGGGTGTTCTTGGAAATGATGATCCTGAATGCTCGGTTGCCGGTGAAATTGTGCCGAAGAAAGAATTCTATGATTATAAGGCAAAATACGAAGATGGAAACACAGCTCTTATTATTCCTGCAGAAATTACAAATTCTGAGTATAATCAGCTAAAGGAAATGGCCATTCGGGCATTTAAAGCGCTAGATTGTTCCGGACTTGTAAGAGCGGACTTCTTTTTAACAAGGGAAGGGAAATGGTATATCAATGAGGTCAATACAATGCCTGGATTTACACCATTTAGCATGTTCCCTCTTCTTTGGAAGCATACTGGGGTCGAGTATCCTCAGCTTATCGAGCGCCTTGTGAATTTAGCTATTGAAAGACATGCGGAAAAGCAGAATATTAAATATACGATGGAATAATTGTGCGAGAGCATATAGGGACACGGCGATTTGCCGTGTTTCTTCAATGAATAATGTGTTTGGGGATATTCGCAGTCTATATGGAGGTAACCGATGATAATAAAAACTGTTAAAGAAATTTCCGAGATGATTAAGATTGATAATGAAATTTCCCGTTTTCAGGATACTGTCATAAGCGGTGTCAGCATTGATACAAGGAAAATACAGACTGGCAATTTATTTGTTCCTTTTAAAGGTGAGAATCAAGATGGCCATCGATTTGTGGAGGAGGCTATTAAAAAGGGTGCCGCGGCAGCCCTTTGGCAAAAGGATGTTCCAAATCCTCCATTACATTTGCCAGTTTTAATAGTAGAAAATACACTGCTGGCTTTACAGGAGCTTGCAAGAAATTACCGGCACACGCTCGGCGTTCGCATTGTTGGAGTAACGGGCAGCAATGGGAAAACAACAACAAAGGACATGACTGCTAATCTGCTGTCAATCAATTATAAAGTCCAAAAAACAGAAGGAAATTTTAATAATGAAATTGGTTTGCCCTTAACGATACTTGATCTTGATCAGGATACGGAGATTGCTGTCCTTGAGATGGGGATGAGCAGTAGAGGGGAAATCGATTTTCTAACGCGTTTGGCTGAGCCTGAGGCTGCGATTATTACGAATATCGGTGAGTCGCACCTGCTCGATCTTGGGTCAAGAGAGGGAATAGCAGAAGCTAAGCTGGAAATTATTAATGGACTGCAGGAAAATGGGGTAATTACTTATTATGGTGATGAACCTCTGCTGGATGAAAAGCTATCTAACTATAAAGGCAATATTAAGATTAGAACATTTGGAAGAAGCGGTATGAATGATATATACCCAGTAGAGATAGAACAAAATGATACCGGAAGCACTTTCAAAACAAATGTTGCGGATATAGAGTTTAAACTTCCGGTTCTTGGGACCCATAATGTATTAAATGCACTGGCAGCAATGACTGTTGCTTGTCATTTTGGGGTTCCATTCGAACGAATGAATGAAGGCTTCTCGAAGCTGAAACTAACAAATATGAGAACCGAGCTTTTACAAGGCAAAAAAGGTGAAAAAATTATCAATGATGCTTATAATGCTAGCCCAACCTCCATGCATGCAGCGATCGAACTCCTTTCCCATCTCCCAGGGTACAAAAATAAAATTCTTGTTCTTGGTGATATGCTTGAATTAGGGCCACAAGAAAAGGAGTATCATTTAAAAATGGGTGAATCCATTGAACCTGAAAAAATCGGCTATGTGTTTACGTTCGGAAAGCTGGGCGAATGGATTGCAGAAGGGGCCAAAACGAAATTGCCTGCAGATCGGGTTTTCGCATTTGCCGAAAAACAGCCTCTCATTGAAAAACTTGAAAAGCTTGTTGATAAGGAAACGATTGTATTAGTAAAGGCGTCTAGAGGCATGCAGCTAGAAAGTATTGTTGCAGCACTCCAATAGTGGGAGAGATTATAGCGTTTTGGTTTCCGCTTATTGCAAATACTCGTTTGAGCGGAAACCATATCACATTAAAAAGGAAAAATCCCTGTTCCAAGCGAAACGGGGATTTTTCCTTTTTACAACCCAATCCTTATTAATTGAAAAATGAATC
>NZ_JBALOZ010000058.1:0-35412 GCF_036965125.1 Bacillus sp. JJ1503 | reverse complement strand
CATTATATCGAAGGATTAATAAATATAAAATTAAGTAAATTAATATGAAAAATAATTTAAATTGTGATAAATAGTCAGAAAGATGAGAAATAGAGAGAAAAGATGAGAAAATACAAGTTAATTTAATGATTTTGGTCATTTTTAATCTATGGAAAATCATATTATTTTACATTCGATTTGATAAAAGTATCGTTTAATCCTTTTATCATTATAAAAATGTATTCGTTTTTGTTTGGCATGGTTCTTGCATTTATAAAGGGAAAGGAGAAATACTAATGGCATGGCAAATTAGAAAAAGTGACATTCCCATTCTTTCATTAGGAGCAAAGTTATTAGCTTGTGGTGGCGGTGGAGATACAAAAACGGTCGAAGGTCTTTTGATGTCAATTATGGGAGAAGATGATTTAATTTCCGTTAAAACAATATCAGATATAGAAAACGAATGGATTGTAGTAGCTGGATTAATGGGGTCAACCATTGTATTTAATGAAAATATACCATGTGGGCGAGAAGCTATTGAAGCTTTAAAGATTTACGAAATAACTACCGAGAAAAATGTTGGTGCAATTATTTCGATTGAAATAGGCGGGGCGAATTCATTAATTCCCTTAGTCCTAGCCAGTCAAACCAATTTACCTGTAATTGATGGAGATGGGATGGGAAGAGCTTTTCCAGAATTAAAGATGACTACCTTTCATTTATCAGGGATTCCATTATCACCGATGGTGTTACAAACTCACGAAGCTAATAGGGTCATTTATGGTAAGGAAAGCATTGCTTTTACTTCAGAATTAGCAAAAGACTTTATAGTTAAAAATGGGGGCTATTCCCATTTTATAGGATATGGATCCAGTGGTAAGGATTTGAAAGTTGCGATGATTCCAGGAACGTTAAATTTAATTTATAGATTAGGAACTGTTCTTAATGAAGAGAATCATTTAAATAATAAAATTCAAGATCTCACAAGTGTATTTGAAAATTCAATTTATGGTAGGCCACGAATGATAATTGGCGGAGTGATCTCAGAGGTTCAGCGTTGGTTCGAAAATGAAACAATGGTTGGAAAATTTATTATTGAGGGTCGATCCTCTTTTTCAAACAAAAGGATCGAAATTGAATTTAAAAATGAATTTATTTCAATTAAAGAGGATCAGTATATATGTACAACTCCTGATTTAATTCTCGTTTTTAATGATGAAAGTTTGTTCCCTTACAGTGTTCCCGAAATACAAGTAGGTCTTTCCGTTATGATATTCGGAGTTCCTTCCCCAAACGTGCTCCGTACAAAGGATATGCTAGATCTAGTCGGTCCTAACAATTTTGGGCTTTCCTGCTCATATAAACCATTTGAAAGAGGGGATGATCATGAGACTTGGGATTGATGTGGGGGGAACAAATACCGATGCGGTAATCATAAAAGGTGATCGAAAGCTAATTTCATGGTCAAAATGTTTAACAACAAAAGATATTATTTCTGGTATTGTCTCTAGTGCAAAGGAAGCAATACATGAAGCAGGCGTCTTACCCGAACAAATTAGCGGTGTTTTCCTAGGAACAACTCATGTCCTAAATGCATTGTATTACCCTAACAATCTATCAAAAACTGCTTTAGTGAGGATCATAAAAAAGCCTTCTTTAATTGCACCTGGTGTACAATGGCCATCAAATTTAAAAAAATATATTGAAAAAGAATATTTCGTAAAAAGTGGCTCTGATTACACAGGTGAATCGAATCCACATTTTGTATCATTATTGGATCAAATAAATGAGTTATTAACAGATATAAAAAAGTACAACATAGAATCCATTTGTTTAGTAGGAGCTTATTCTCCCTTTTATGATACAGAAGAGCTTGAAATAAGGGATATCATTAGGAAATTTTATCCGGGAATTCCTATAACGATGTCACATAAGGTCAGTAGCATAGGATTTTTAGAAAGGGAAAATGCAGCGTTATTAAATGCCATTTTATCAAACGTAATCCGGCAAGCGATGACTGATATATCAAAGCACTTTAAGGAAATGTCGTTAAATTGCCCATGTTGGTTAATTCAAAATGATGGTTCGTTGATGGAAATCAAGGAAGCAGCAGATTATCCAATTAGGACAATTGGTTCCGGGGCAACGAATAGCACTAGGGGAGCCAGTATTTTAAGTGGATTAGAGAAATGTATTGTTGTAGATGTAGGTGGAAGTACGATTGATGTAGGAAGGATCATGAATGGACAGCCAGAAGTTTCTATTGGTTCTTCATCCATTCTAGGTATTAATGTAAATATTCGTGTACCAAAAGTACACTCATTACCTTTTGGCGGGGGAAGCCTTATATCCGTCGAGAATGATTTAGTAGAAATAAGAGCTACGATTGCTAATGATATTGAAAATCAAGGGGTTGCTTGGGGCGGCAGCATTTGGACTTTAACGGATTCCTTTCTTAGGCAATTTCCAGATACCTTTCAAGATGAAAAAATAAATCTAACCGGACTGCAGATGTTATCTGAGGAAGCTTGCGAAAAAGTGATTAATAAAGTAACAAAAGAAATTAAGGAATGGATAGCAAGGTTCCAGCCGAGCAATGAGGATCTTCCCATTGTATTAGTAGGCGGTGGAAGCCTTTTACTTGAGAAGCGCTTATTCGGAAAATATCAGAGGGTTTCACAACCTATTGGTTTTCATATTTGTAATGCTATAGGAGCGTGTTTTGCCCCTCTTAGTGCAGAGATTGATAAAGTATTTTGGCTAAATGATAAGACAAAACAAGAGATTATTGAACAAGCTAAAGAGCAACTTTTCCAACAGATGATTAGTCAAGGGGCAAAAAAGGAAACAATTCAGCTCGTCTCATTAGAAGAAATCCCCTTTGATTATTTAAAAGGGGAAGTCTTAAGAATCCGGATAAAGGCATTTGGGGAAATCGATTAATTTCTTAAAGGAGGTGATACAAAAAATAGAATGGCTTACAAAAATAAAAGATTGTTAGAAAATCAAATAACAATTAAGGAGTGTATACCCAATGAAAAAAATTAAAGTAATACTGCCAATTATATCAGACATTTTTAATGAGGAAATTAAGAAGGAGTTTACTTATTATGCTTCAGAAAATACTGAAGTAGGAGTGTGTAATTTAGATTATGGACCTGAATCAATCGAAAGCGAATACGATGAAGCTCTATGTGTACCAAATTTCTTGGAAAAAGCAAAGGAAGCTGAGGAAGAGGGTTACGATGGTATCATTACTGACTGCTTTGCAGACCCTGGAATAAAACCTGCAAGAGAAATATTAGATATTCCAGTTGTTGGACCGGGAGAGTCAGCGATGCTTATTGCAAGCTCATTGGCAAAATCCTTCTCGATCGTAACGGTATTGCCGAATGTGGTGCCTATCATTGAAAACTTAAGCAAAACTATTGGTGTAAAGGAAAAACTTGCGTCCGTAAGATATGTAAACATTCCTGTACTAGAAATTCAAAATAAAGATAGGTTAACTAATTCATTATATGAAGAAATGATAAAGGCAATAGAAATTGATGATGCACACGCATTAGTGTTAGGCTGTACGGGTTTTATGGGGGTCGCAGAGGAACTGCAGAATAAATTAAAACAAAATGGTTATGATGTTCCGGTAATCGATCCAGCATTTGCAGCAACAAAAATGTTGGAAAATTTAATTGATATGAGAGTTAAACATAGCCGATTAACATATATGACGCCTCCATCAAAACAAAGAGTAAAAAGCTAATACCCCACAATTTTTACTTTATAAAATAAATGCCCTACTTCTAAGGTGAATTTACTGAATAATAAGAAATTGGGAGGGTTTTGCTTCTTCTTTCTATGTGAAAGTCATGCAAAATCCTCGATTATATAATATTTTGCCAAAAGGGGCTGTAATAGAATGGGAGATAATACAAAAGAATCAGCATTTATGGATGAAGATGTATATAAAAAAGTATCGGAAAGTGCAAAGCAGCACTGGGTTAGTTTTTTAATGATATTTATTGGCATGTGGGCCTCGCTTGGGGCAATCGGAGTGGGGGTTGACATAGGAACCAAACTTACCCCGTGGAAGGCATCATTGGCATTCTTCATAGGGTATGTCATTTGTATGGTTTTTGGATATTTAGTTGGAGAAATTGGGAGACGAGAAGGATTTGCGACAGCTGTACTGTGTGAAAGGCCCTTTTCAAAATATGGAAAATTATTACCCGCGTTCTTATCTTTTATAATTGCAGGTATTTTTATCGGTGTTCAGGCCGATGCGATCGCCAGAATTGCTATGTCTATTTTAGGATTTGAGGTTAATGAAGGTTTTAACCTAGTCAGGGGATTAGTTTCAGCTGGTTTATGTTCCTTAATGATGTTTTCCTCCTATAGAGGCATAAAATATATAAAGATAATAAGCTGGATTTCAGTACCTATCTTTTTAATTCTATTAATCTCAACATTTTTCCTATCCATTGCAAAATACCCAGGCGGACTTTCAGCAATCATGACAACGGAAGCAAATGAAGTAAGTTTTTCTTCTGTTATGTTTTTAGGTGTCTCATTATACGCAGGCTTCTCAGCATTCATGCCAGACGTTTCTCGATTTGTTTCTACTAGGTCAGGATTATTGAAGGCTCTTGTCATCGGATATGTAGCCTCTACATTTATTCCTATTTGGGGGCTAGTAGTAGGAGTAGCTCAAGGGGGAGGAGCATATTATAATGTTTTTTCTCATTATGGTGTTGCTTTTAGTATTTTTGCAATAGTAGGTCTATTCCTTCTCCAATGGACGACAAATGATAGTAATGCCTTTACTAGCGGATTGTCCTTATCTACCATTTTCACTACTTTAAATAATAGATATAAAAGCATTCCTAGGCTTTCAAGAAAACAAGCAACATTAGTTCCAGCAATTGTTGGAATTACCCTAGCCTTCGTAGGATCAGGGGCAGTCAGTTCAATATTGGCATTTGTTAGGTGCTCTTGGCGCATGGTTAGTTCCAATGGCGGGAGTTTTAATTGCTCATTACTATGTGGTTGAAAGAGGAGGCAGAAAAATTGAAGCAAAAGGTCTCGCTGGAATAACTTCTTTAATCACAATCGGATTATTAACCCAATTTAATCTAATGCCATTTGCTGCTATAACAAGCATTATTGCATCGATAATTTTATATCTGGTTGTTTATTATGGGGTGGAAAAACCTTTATTTGGTGAAAATCTTATTGAAGATGAAGCAGACAAAGAAGCAGTAAGCTAAAACAAATAATTAATCTCAAAGAATTAAAGATTAATAATAAGAAAGGGGAATTAGCTTGAGGAAAATTGGAAAACAAGAAATTGAAGATATTGCAGTAGGTGCAGCTTTATTAGGTACTGGTGGAGGGGGGGATCCTTACATTGGAAAGCTGATGGCGTTACAAGCAATTGAGGAATATGGAGAAATTACTTTGCTAGATGTGGATGAGGTACCGGATGATGCGTTGATCGTTCCTTCTGCAATGATGGGAGCTCCAACTGTTCTTTTTGAAAAACTTCCCGGTGGTGAAGAAGCCATCACTGCATTTCAAAACCTAGAATCATATTTAGGGAAGAAAATCTTTGCAACAATGCCAATCGAGGCTGGTGGCCTAAATTCTATGTTACCACTTGCACTCGCAGCCAAATTAGGTATACCTGTAGTTGATGTTGATGGGATGGGTAGAGCATTTCCGGAATTGCAAATGGTCACATTTTATTTAGACGGAATTAGTGCTACTCCAATGGTTTTAGCCGATGAAAAAGGTAATACATCGTTACTCTCTACAATAAATAATGTCTGGACTGAAAGGATTGCCCGAGCGTCAACAATTGAAATGGGTGGTTCATCTATGATTGCTATTTATCCAATGACAGGCAAAAACTTGAAAGAAAGCGGTATAAGAAATATTTTGACCCTTGAAGAAGAAATCGGTCGTTCCTTGAGGCTTGCTAAACAGAATAATACAGATCCAATCAAAGAAGTTTTAAATGTGGCAAATGGGTTTGAATTATTCCAAGGCAAAGTAAGTGATATTAACCGTAAAACTGAAACTGGATTTGCAAGAGGAACCGCAACTATTGAGGGGATTAATGATTATAAAGGGGAAACACTTCAGTTACGCTTCCAAAATGAACACTTACTTGCACAGACTGAGCAAAGAATTCTTTGTGTCACCCCAGATTTAATTGCAGTTCTTGATGCAGAAACTGGGCAACCAATAACAACTGAAGGTATTAGATACGGAGCAAGATGCGTGGTAATCGGGATTCCTTGTCATTCAAAATGGAGAACAGAAAAGGGAATTGAGGCGGTTGGTCCAAAGTACTTTGGATACGAAGTCGAATATGTTCCTGTTGAAGAACTGGTCAAAAAAGGAGTGACATTATAATGAACGCTTATCGAATTGGAATCGATGTTGGGGGAACGAATACAGATGCGGTCATTTTAGATCAAAATAATCAGGTGATTTCTGAAACAAAATCGCCTACAACAGAAGATGTAGCAACAGGTATTTATAAAGCAATGGAAAAGGTAATCATGGACTCAAATATTCCTCGAGAGCAAATAAAATATGCCATGCTTGGAACAACTCATTGTACAAACGCTATTGTTGAAAGAAAGAGACTAAATAAGATTGCTGCCATACGGATTGGTGCCCCGGCAACTTTAGCTGTTAAACCATTAATTGGAGTACCTGAAGATCTTCGAGATGCACTAGGAAAACGAATATATTTAGTTCGTGGCGGTCATGAATATGATGGTAGAGAAATTGTTGATATAGATGAAGAACATCTATATCAGATTGCTGAAGAAATTAAAGGAGAAGTTGATTCAATTGCCATAACTTCGGTCTTTTCACCTGTTTCCCAAACACACGAACTTAGAACAGGTGAAATTTTTAAGGAAGTTTTAGGGGAGGACATTTCTGTTTCGTTATCTTCAGAAATTGGCTCAGTAGGATTATTGGAAAGAGAAAATGCTACTATTCTTAATGCGGCAGTTGTAAATGTTGCTAAGACAGCAGCGGATGGATTTATTAATGCACTGAAGAGTGAAGGCATTGATGCCAAAGTATTTTTTGGTCAGAATGACGGTACGTTAATGTCTGTTGATTATGCGGTGAAATATCCCATTTTTACTGTAGCTTGCGGACCAACTAACTCATTGCGGGGTGCATCCTATTTAAGTGATTTAACAGATGCAATTGTTGTGGATGTTGGAGGAACTACAACCGATATTGGGGTCTTAGTTCAATCTTTCCCAAGGGAATCATCTTTGGCTGTTGAGATTGGCGGAGCCAGAACGAACTTTCGGATGCCTGACTTAATCTCGATTGGACTTGGAGGAGGCACAATTGTCCGTATAAAGGAAAATGGGGAATTCACAGTTGGTCCAGATAGTGTTGGTTACAAACTTCCTGAAAAAGCGTTGATTTTTGGAGGAGACACTTTAACAACAACAGATGTTGCAGTAGCTTTAGGAAAGATTGACTTAGGTGATGCTTCCAAGGTGGACCATCTTGATAAGGAATTATTAGATAGGATTTATTTGAAGATGGTTGAAATCGTAGAGGAAGCTATTGATAAAATGAAGACAAGTGCTGCTCCAGTACCTGTTATCCTTGTTGGTGGTGGAAGTATTCTTTTTCCAGAAGAATTAACAGGGGCATCAGAAGTCATTCGCCCATTACATTCAGGAGTTGCAAATGCAATTGGGTCTGCCATTTCACAGGTTAGCGGACAGGTTGAAAAAGTATATGCACTAGCTGAAATTGGAAGGGAAAAGGCATTATCTGAAGCAAAGGAAATTGCGATGTCTGAAGCAATTAAAGCTGGGGCTAATCCTGAAAGTCTTGTAATTGTCGATATAGAGGATGTGCCTTTAGCCTATATGCCAGGGAATGCAACTCGTATCAGGGTGAAAGCTGCTGGAGATTTAGCTCAATTTGAAGTGAATGAACTAGTGTAAAATTTATAAGGAGCTCTAGTCTATTAAACTAGGGCTCTTCCTATTAGGGGGCAGAGGATATGAATGAGGAAAAATCTATAGAGCATATCAAAAATAACACGTTGATCATAGATGCTCACTTTGATCTGCTAATGGATGTTTCCATACAAAGGGAAAGCGGGAGAAGAAAGGTTATCGAAACAGAATATTATTCCCGATTTATTCAAGGTGGTGTCAATATCATCTTTGCTTCAATCTTTATAGATAATGGGTTTCTTCCAGAAATGGGTCTTCGAAAAGCGTTAAATCAAGTAAGTGCTTTGCATGAAGAGGTGAAAGAGTCACCTAATAAATTGATGATTTGCCGAAATAGTAACGATATGAAGATTGCTCAAAAGACCGGAAAAATTGGTTTTCTTTTATCCCTTGAAGGGGCGGAACCAATTGGAACGGACATTAGCCTGTTAAGGGTTTTCTATGAATTAGGAGTCAGAAACCTAGGATTAGTATGGAGTAGAAGAAATGCTGTTGGTGAGGGCAGTCACTTTAGTCCCGTTCGTGAAGGTCGAAAGGGTGGAATTACTGGATTTGGGCTTCAGGTGATTGAAGAGGCAGAACGATTCGGTATGATCATTGATGTTTCACATTTAAATGATGAAGGATTTTTGGATGTAATTGAACATTCAAAAAAGCCGATTATTGCATCACATTCTAACTCGCGTATATTGTCGAATACTATGCGTAATTTAACGGATCAGCAAATGGAAGCAATAGCTAAAAAAGGCGGGGTCATTGGTGTAAATGCAGTAAGTATCATTGTGGCGGAAGAGGATGATAAGAGTCATTTAGAGCAATTTATTAATCATATTGATCATATCGTCAATGTAGTTGGAATCGATCATGTTGGCATTGGGCTAGATCTGTGTAATGACTTTTATAAGTATGTAGATCCCAAGGATTTAGCTAGTATGCCACGAAAACCATTTGATGTAATTGATGGTCACCAGAACTTTTCAAACTTAATAGGTGGTCTAATTAATAGAGGATATAGTGATCAGAGAATAGAAAAAGTATTAGGTGGGAACTTTTTACGGCTGTACTAAAAAGGTTTTCGGTCATCTTTTGTTGAAATAGCAAACAAGTAAACTAAAAAAATATTTTAAAAAAGGAGTAGATTGTATGTTTCCAATTGAAGAAGTCCGTCAGCAATTCCCAGCATTAAACCGTTATTATAATGGTAAGCAGGTTGCCTATTTCGATGGACCTGGAGGCTCACAAGTGGTTGAGAGTGTTATAGATGCTATGGTTTCTTATATGTCAAAAGGCGGGGCTAATCTACATGGAGAATTCCCTGCAAGCAAAGAAACAGAGCAGCACATTGAAAACGCTAGAAAAGCAATTGCAGATCTTGTTGGTGCGAAACCAAATGAAGTGGCATTCGGTCAAAACTCTACTTCCTTAATGTTCTCCATTTCACGGGCTTTGTCTAAAACATGGACTAGCCAAGATAATATTGTAGTTACTGAAATTGATCACCGTTCTAATGTTGACTCATGGGCAACAGCAGCAAAAGATTCAAACACAGAAATCCGCTTTATTCCAGTAGATACGGAGACATTAACACTTGATTTATCTCGATTACATGAGCTTATAGATGAGAATACAAAGCTTGTAGCTGTTTCACTAGCATCAAATGTTATCGGAACTATAACAGATTTAACAAACATTGCCAAGCGTGCTCATGAAGTTGGTGCCCTTGTGGCTGTGGATGCTGTACACGCTGTTCCACACTTTTCGATTGACCGTGATCAATTAGGGGCTGATATTTTATTATGTTCTGCTTATAAATTTTTTGGACCTCACATTGGAATGGCTGTGATTAAAGAAGAAGTGTTTGAGCGTCTCTCAGTATACAAACTGCAACCAGCACCGACCTATTTTCCCGATAAATTAGAAACAGGTATCCAAAACCATGAAGCAATTGCATCCATTGAAGCATTGGTTGACTTTATTGCAAGTTTAGGAACAGGCTCGAATCGCAGGGAAAGAATTCTAAATGCCTTTTTATCAATTGAAGAATACGAAAATCAATTGGCGCGTAGACTTCGTCATGAACTTGCAAGCATTCCCGAAGTCACTTTATATCAGGCACCAGATTACGTTGCCAAAACACCAACAGTCGCCTTTACGATCAAGGGAGTCGATCCTGTTGAATTTTGTAAATGGCTAGCAGAACAACATGCCATCTTCATTGCAAGTGGAGATTTTTACGCATCTACTCTTGCCGATAAATTAGGAATCAATGAAACTGGCGGATGGATCCGTGCAGGCTTTGCTCCTTATAATACACAAGAAGAAACAGATCGTTTAATTATTGCTATTCAATATTATGTAGAAACACATGTTGTAAATAGAGCAAATAGTTAAGTACAATTAGGTTGTGGGTTTATCTTATTTTTACAGTCCTATATTGATGGGAAAAAACAGCTGACCATTCAAGCTGTTTTTTTATTACAATATTAATAGATGTTACATAAAGACATAGGAGAGATTAAATGTATGCAAAAATAAAATTTGCCACATCCATGGCGATATTCGGTTCAATCGGTTTATTTTCGGAAAAGACAGGTCTGCCATCGATTGAACTAGTTTTTATTCGTTGCCTCAGTGCAAGTATTCTTTTAGGTGCTATATGGGGATTTAGTACACTAAAAACAAAACAAGATAGGAAAATTTCGATTCCTCGTCGAGAATATTATCTTACCGTATTATGTGGGTTATTCCTGGTTATCAATTGGGTCTTTTTCTTTCGTTCTTTAGAAGTCATGCCTATTACTGTGGCTGTATCTATTTATCATTTGGCACCCGTTATTGTGCTCCTTTTAGGCTCTTTTCTCTTTAAAGAAAAATTAACAGGAACGGGATTGGTCTTTTTCTTTATTTGCTTTCTAGGAACATTATTAGTTGGAGGAATTCATCAGCATACAAATGTTGCAGAATTTTTATCCACCGGTGTTTTATTGGCGTTTGCGGCAGCACTCTTCTACGCTTTTACATCGATCACGGGAAAAGGAATTCAATTGCTTAGTCCGCTGTTAACAACTGTCATTCAGACGAGTCTCGGTGTCATATTATTGATGCCATTAGTGGATTGGTCAAGCTTTATCCATCTTACCTATGAAAACTGGTTTTACATCCTTGTCACAGGGTTTATTCATACTGGATTTGTCTATTACTTGTTTTTCGATAGTTTGCGTGAATTAAAGGCTCAAACCATTGCTATTTTAGTCTTTGTCGATCCGGTTGTCGCGATCTTACTTGATGTAACAATTTTAAGCTACCGTCCTGATGTTTACCAGCTTATCGGAATATTGCTCGTGTTTGTGGGAATCAGTTATTCGCCTAAAAAGGAAAGAATGCTAGAACGGGCGTGAATTAAAATGTAAATTAAGAACGATAGATGGTTTGTCAGAAAAATGAACAAAATGTATTATGATAATAAAATTTTAGTTTCTGGAGGTGAATCATAATGGATAATCTAATTTTAAAAGAGGTCGAAGCTATCTATAAACAACTGCTAGATGCATGGAATAATCGTGATGCTCGTGGAATGGCTGATTTATTCACAGAAGATGGCGAAAGCATTGGATTCGATGGCAGTCAGTCGATTGGCAGGGAAGAGATATTTTCGCATCTTGAACCAATCTTTATCCACCATCCTACTGCTCGGTTTCTTAGCAAAGTAAAAGATGTTCGTTTTTTGAGTTCTGAGACTGCTCTTTTGCGAGCAATTGCTGGAATGGTGCCGCCTGATCAATCAGAAATTAATCCAAAAGTAAACACACATCATACACTTGTTGTTGTAAAAAATGAAGGAATGTGGCGGATACAGCTGTTTCAAAATACTCCTGCACAGTTTCATGGCAGACCTGAATTAGTTGAAAAAATGACAGAAGAGTTAAGAGAATTGTTATAGTACTATTGCAAGAATTAAGGCTTGATCGTTTATACGACCAAGCCCTTATTTATGTATGTCTTAGGAGATGAGATACTTTAGGTATAGCTAATTTACTATTGGTTTTCCGTGTAAATTTGGAACGTAACACCGAACTTATCAGTTACGACTCCGTAAGCTGGGCTGAAATCTGTTTTTTGTAGAGGCATGCCTACTTGTCCACCGTCTTGTAATGATTCAAAAACTTGGTGTGCTTGATCTGTATTGTTAAGAGTTATGCAAATGGTCACTTGAGATCCGATTTGATGTGGTTGGCCAGGGAAAATATCGGAAAACATAAGGTCTGAGTCTCCAACTCTTATCGTTGCATGTGAGACTAGATCTTTTGCTTCTTCTGGTAACGGGAACTCCGGGTTAGGAGGCATTTGACCAAACGTGAGAATCCCCATAACTTCAGCATTAAATACCTTCTCATAAAATCCGATTGCTTCTTTTGCGTTTCCATCCATCATTAAATAAGGTATGAATTTGAATGACATGTCTACTCAACTCCCTAGATTAAGATCATATTTTGTAGGCTCGTCCACCAATATAGTGAATTCACCCCAATAATCATTCTATCCTATAATTTCAAGAAAAAACATTAGTTTTTGTTTAATAGTTGCAAAATTCAAATAAATAATATAAATTCGTTCTTTCGCTCTACACAATAAGATGGATCAGAACAAAAGAAATTGTATTTTTGTGGTAATATGGCAAGAAAGAGGATTGCAAATTTCGGATCCTACCTTTGCAATAAAAATAAACTAGGAAGTTAGAGTATGTAGGAGAATTATAATGACCCAAAATGAAATTGTTTTAGTTGTAAGTGTCTCGATATTCAGAGATAACAAGGTTTTGGTAATTAAAGAAAATAAACCATTTGCCATAAACAAGTGGAATTTTCCATCTGGACGTATTGAAAATAGAGAAGATATTCTCAATGCTGCTTGTAGAGAGGTAAGAGAAGAAACAGGACTTGATGTGAAATTAACTGGCACAACGGGTATCTATAATTTTATAAGCAGCTCCAATCATCAAGTGATATTATTTCATTTTATTGGTGAGATTACTGGAGGAATATTGAAGCTTGAAGAGGAAGAGATTGTAGAAAGTAAATGGATGACACTTCCGGGAATTTTGAGTTTTAAGGATCAAGAGCTTCGGGATGCAAATGTGACAAAACAAATTGTTAATCGCCTTTTAAAAGAAAAAATTCATTCATTAACCATTTTTAATGAACAATTAAAGGGATTAGAGTAAATGAGAGTTAATCCAATTGAACTTTAATTTTCGTTATATTGTAAGGCTTCGATGGAAAAAGAGGCAAAAAAATTATCGGAAGTGAGAAGGGAGAGGCGCTTGAAATGCAGAAAAAGTCCTCTTTTATCGGGTTAATTGCAGGGATGGCTTCAATAATTCTTTGGCTTGTTTTTAACTTCTATAATCCTTATTCAAATCAGATTAGCTATGAAAGTATGTTTACCACTTTCCTGATGTTGGTTCTTCCTGCTTGCTTAGCAATATATTCCTTTTATAAGTCAAAAAAACTCTACATGTTAATTGCTTTCATTTGGTCTTTGCCCCTAAGTTTATACATGCTATTGACACCTGGCGTATTTCTCTTGTTTGGAATCACAAGTGTTATGTATCTTTTAAGCTATGTATTAATGAGGAAATGATTCGTCTCAGCTTCTTTATTTGATGCTTTATAGTAACATTCCCATTAGGGGGTATTTTATTGAGTTGTAGTTAACAATGATTTAAATTTATTTAACTATGGAAATTCATTGTGAAATAACTAATTAGGGCACTTCTTAAATTAGAAGCTGCCCTGTTAAAATTCATTTGGATGAAATCGCTCGATATAATTGTTTGATCGTTTCGACATGTAAAGCTTCATGGTAAAAGCTAAACAAAAATGCCTCTCCCGCTGTGTAAAATGTAATGCCGGCCCGATTTGTGAATGGAGTTGGCAGTGTTTCGTACATACGATACTGAATAAAATCTTTAATTCTTGCTTTCTGTTCCGTCAAGACATCAGCAATCTCTATTAAAGATGGAGGTGTTCCTCTCCAATCTGCTGGTCTCGTTCCCGCCTTAAAAAGCTGTTCATAATTGCTCGGAATGTTCATCTCTTCACCTAAAAGTCCAAAGACGAGCTTTTCCTGTACAAATGCAATGTGTCCAAAGTTCCAACGAATATTGTTGTTAAACCCTTTTGGAATAATATTTGCCACTTCTTCCGGTATTCTCATAATCGCTTGCTCCGTTATCCTACGCACTGTTTCCATGTGCTGAATAATTATTTGGTCCATGAAAAAACCTCCTTTTTAAAAGCACTATGTTAGATAATTCGCGGCTTTAAGTGCTTTTCCTACTAATATATAAATATTCCCATTCATAAGATAAAATGTCCGATTACAAGAATTAGTGCAAGGAATGTTAAGTACATATATAGAACCATTAACGATATAGAAGCTGAAAAGGAGATCGCATCAGAATGTTAAATATTGAGATAAGAAGACCAACGGCTGAGAATATTAGGGAGCTAAATCACTTTTTTAGAGTAGTCATTACAGACACTTTTTCTAAAGAAGGTATTGGAGAGATGTTAGAAGATATAGAAGATGAAATAGAAGCTAAGAAAAAATACTTAAATCTTGATTTTGAAAGTGATGGGGAGAAACGATATTTTCTTATTGCTTTAGATAGGGATCAGATTATTGGCTCAATCGAATTTTGACAAGCAAGTGAGCTTATTTATCATTGTACGAATCATGCATTAAAAGACCTAGTGGAGGTAGGGACAGTCTTCGTTCATCCTGACTTTCAAAGGAAAGGGATAGGCAATAGGCTGCTGGATGCGATGTTTTTTACTTTGCTCAATAAGGGCATAGAAGAATTTTGTTTAGATAGTGGATATACAACTGCACAAAAAATTTGGAAAAAGAAGTTCGGGGAGCCACAATATCTATTAAAGAATTATTGGGGAGAAGGGTATGATCATATGATTTGGAGGATCAATGTTAAGGAATTTGTAAAATAGATTTTATTTTAAACAATGATACTTCAACGAATGCAGTGTTGACATGGAAATTCTGCCGGAAAGATAAACAAAATAGTACAAAAGTTAATTTTTCCAATGGAGGTGATGCATAGGTGGAATTTAAAATTCAAGAAATAGAGGGATTAGAGACGTTAGAAATTTTCCATTTAGTTGAAGAAAGTAAAGCTGCCGGGTTTCGTTTTCTAGAAAAGCTGGTCAATGATTATCAAGATGGCACAAATCGTTTTAATAAGCACGGTGAATCATTATATGGTGTATATAATGAACAAGGCGTACTCATTGCCATCGGCGGGCTTAATATTGACCCGTATTCTAACAAACCGAAAATCGGTCGATTAAGAAGGTTTTATGTTGCAAGTGATTTTCGACGAAGTGGGGTAGGATCACTTCTATTAAGCAAGATAATCTTAGAGGCTAAGAATTATTATGAAGGTTTAGTCTTGCATACTGATACAGATCAAGCTGATTTGTTTTATACTGCATTTGGATTCTCTAAGACTTGTGACTACCCGAATTCAACTCATTATATAAACCTATACCAAAAAGGCATTATGTAATTGTACAATGCCTTTTTAATGATGATTAAGTACTTTGGCGATGACAATAGTTTCTATGTTTTTTGGCAGTAAATTTAAAAGTTATAAATAACAAATTAAATAGATTTCCGACTATTTCTAATAAGCTCTATATATTGAATATCACCTAGCCCATAATCGGAAAAATCCCTCATTAGATCATGCATAAGCTCTTTCTCAGGGACATTTGGATGATTTTTAATATACAGCATAAGGTCACTATCTTCATGTTGATAATTCAAATAAAGCTCAATCCCCTTCTTTAATGGTTCAGGATAAATAGCGGCGGGCATCGTTTTATCGATCAAAACCTGTTTGTAAAGGGCATGATATCCATTAACTTCAAGTGTGAATTTTCCCAAGTGCTCATAATGGTCATTCATTAGATGAAGGTCAATTGTCTGTACACATTGTGTTTCGTTGAGCCATGCGAGAATCGTAAGGACATTGATCTGACAGAACATATCAGGACCAAACCATAATGCTAGGTGTGTAAAGTCTTTACTCAAAAGAGGCTGCAAAGGTTTAAGGGTGATTTCATGATATTGGACGGAAGTAACGTGATGAGCCTTTGCACGAATGGCGGCAAATTCATCTGAAAAAAGAGTAGCGGATGTGTTTCCATAACACATCGCTTCGTTAAACGGAACCATTATCTCTTGTTGAAGGCTTTGTGTTTTCTTAAAATATTTGTACATTTCTTGTCCGTTTAATACGTTTAATTTTTGTATTCGAGTCATGTTTCGACCTCCCCTTTAAAGGTTATCATGATTGAAAAGGTTAACAAATTCAAATAGAAATGGGTTGCTTGATCTATAGAGAGAAAATCTACGCATTAGGAAGCAGGGGCATTTTCTTACATAAGAAGATGCCCTTTTATAGTGACCCATTATTTTCTAATTGGGCGTTCTAGTGTTAATATTTCATCTTCCAGAGAAGACAATTGCTGGCTGACTAAGTGTTTAACATCTGAAACGGCAGCATTATAAAAATGAGGAGCAAGTGATTCCTTAACGAATTCTAATACACTTTCAGCAGCGAATTCTGATATTTCCTCATCCCTCTCTTGTGAAAAGAAATATTGAATGTCTGCAATCATTAATTGTTGTTGATCTTTTGTGAGCTTAAAAAACATAGAATAACACTCCTTCAAAAAATTATAATAGTTAATTGGATATACACGAAGTGATTAGTTTATTTAGATTTAATACTAGGAGCTATAATCTCAATACTGTTAGTCCAAATCCCGCCATTATAATTTTTAGGAAGGCGTTCTAAATCTTTTTCTTTATCAAAACCTTCCGACCATCCGCCATCTCCTGCTACAATAATGACTCTGGAATCCACCCTATCCATCCGATTTACAAACTTATTTGACCATCCCCATATCCAAGGAGCGTATTTCTCTGGAAGATGTATTTGTGTTTGATGACAGGATGAGGGGACATATCCTATCCAGCCAACGGCGATATAAGGCAGCATGCAGCTTTTTAGAGTAGCTTTTGACATGACACGGAGATTTGGAAGACCTTCTTTTAATGTCTCAATTGGCAGATCACCCCCATAAACTGTTAGTTGACTTAAGCGTTCCTTTGGCAATTCTGAAAGATATTTTTCAAGCTGCACTCCTTCTTCAGGGTCATTACTTTTTATATGTATGAGAAATGACTGATTCGGAAAAAAGCTTAGCACTTCATCAAGTGTTGGCATTAGCCCAACGCCTTTACCACGAAAGGTATACGTTTTCCCGTTATCAAATGTATACCCATAGCCAATATCCAATTGTTTTAATTCTTCCATTGTGTGCTCTCTCGTAACACCTTTTCCATTCGTTCGGCATTCAAGAGTCCAATCATGGAAAACAGCAAATTTCCCATCCTTCGTTAATTGAACATCAAATTCAACGATGTCAGCACCTGCTTTAAAGGCTGCTTCTATTGATGGAATCGTATTCTCCAAAAATGGATGTTCAGGTTCATAAATCCTTTCGGCCGTACATGTTTCACCAGTGATTCCTTCCATTGGGAACGTTTGAGCCATTCCTCTATGTGCTAATAACAATGGGGCCTCCTCCCTGGCTTTCGAAAATAGAGAACTATTATTAAGAAACATGAAAGCTGATAAAACCAATACAAATATAGAAAACCTTTTGGCCACTCGTTTAAACTTCTTCATAATTCCTCCAATATCCAAATGGACATACCTTCCAATAGTTTAGCATAGAAAAATAATCAGAAGCTCTGCTTATTTTGTGCAAAAAGAATTTAGCGAGTAACAAAGGTTCAACTATTTCCGTCCAATATTATGGGGGGATGGAAAATGAATAGAAAACTACTGCTGTTATTCCTGCTAATGGGTATGAGCCTGCTGGGCTGTTCCAAAGTAAATATGTTAGAAGAGAAGCCGCCAAATGCAGTTATTAAAATAAATAATGATATGTATGAAACGACATTAGGTACTTATTGCTGGAATGGGAAAGGTGTAAGTACTTGTGTTGATACGGCTGGGCCAATTGAACTTTTAGAAGGCAAAAAACCAATAAAAGTAAAGCCTGGTGAAAAAATTACATTTGTGATGGAGTATGATCCTAAACCAAACGAATACTATGTGGTCCAGATACATGGGAACGAGGAACATACAATTGAGGTTATAGATGATAGTTTTACGGCACCTACCGAAAAAGGAGTTTATTATTATTCGTTTGGAGTATGGTGGATGGATGAAAAGGTTGAGCATTTATCACATGGAGACGCATTTTATGCTTTTGCTTTAGAGATAGATTAAAAATTAATACTCTTTAAAAAGGTTGCTCCAGTTAAAGTTGGCGGCAACCTTTTCGTTTTCTGCTTAGAAGAAATGCCTTCAAAATACATATCAATCTTTGGGACTAACAAACTATTAATTGACACTTCTTCGGTCAGATGTTACCATCTTAGTGGAAATAAACCAACTAAATACATAGGAATAATAAAAATAAAGCAGCGAGAGGTAAATTCCTGATTGACTATTATCGAAATATTGTTTAATATTCGAATAAAAAGAGAATTAATTATCATTATATGATAATTAATTCTTATAATATGAGAAAGGGTGAGTGTTATGGAGAAGATTACGGCATTTCGAGGCACAGAACTTCGTTGTAAAGGCTGGCGTCAAGAGGCTTTGCTTCGCATGTTAGAGAATGTGCTAGAAAATGGGGAAAACCAGAAAGAATTGGTTGTATATGCAGCGCTCGGTAAGGCTGCCCGTAATTGGGATGCTTACCACGGAATTGTGAAAGCACTCCAAAATATTGAAGAAGATGAGACATTAGTCATTCAGTCCGGTAAGCCGATCGGAATTTTGAAAACTCATGCATTCGCACCACTTGTCATTATGGCCAACTGTAATATCGTTGGAAAATGGGCAACGAGTGAGAATTTTTACGATTTACAAGAAAAAGATCTGATTATGTGGGGCGGGCTGACAGCGGCTGCATGGCAATATATCGGTTCCCAAGGTGTGATTCAAGGAACATATGAAATTTTTGCCGCGATTGCGGAAAAGCATTTCAATGGAAGTCTAGCAGGGAAATTTATTTTAACGGCTGGACTTGGAGGAATGGGGGGAGCACAGCCACTTGCGGGCGTCATGGTCGGTGCGGCCATTCTTGTCGTAGAAATCGATGAGGCACGCGTCGATAAACGAATTGAAAACGGTTATTTACAAAAGAAAACGCATGATTTGGATGAGGCATTAGGCTGGATTGAAGAAGCAACTTCTAAAAATGATAGTGTGAGTGTCGGTCTAGTCGGAAATGCCGCGGATATTTATCAAGAGCTTGTGAGACGCAACATTACTCCGGATATAGTAACGGACCAAACATCAGCACACGATTTATTATATGGCTATATTCCATCAGGATATGACAAGGAAGATGTGAATCGTATACGTGAAACAAATCCGGCTAAGCTTGAGCAAGATGCGCGTGCATCCATTGCCAGAGAAGTGGAGTCGATGCTTACTCTTAAAAGCCGTGGTTCAATTGTATTTGATAACGGCAATAACATTCGTACTCAAGCGTATCAGTATGGTGTTAGTGATGCCTTTGATATCGATATTTTTACAGAAGCCTATTTACGGCCCCTGTTCAGCCGGGCGATTGGGCCGTTTCGTTGGATCGCTTTGACGGGTGAAGAGGATGATATTCATACGATCGATAACTACATATTAGAACATTTTAAAGAAAATAAAATTGTGACGAATTGGATTTCACTCGCTAATCAATACGTTCCATTCCAAGGATTGCCTGCACGGATCGGCTGGTTTGGCCATGGTGAAAGAACAGAGTTAGCAATCGCAGTAAACAAGATGGTTCGGGATGGGGTATTAAGTGGCCCGATCGCATTCTCCCGAGATCACCTTGATGCAGGAGCGATGACACATCCAAATATTATGACGGAAAGAATGAAAGACGGAAGTGACGCTATTTCTGATTGGCCACTTTTGAATGGAATGTTAAGCTGCTCATCGATGGCGGATTTAACAGCAATCCACTCAGGTGGAGGCGGGTATTCCGGATATATGACGAGCGCCGGAATTACACTTGTTGCTGACGGGACTGTTGAAGCGGATATACGGTTAAAGCATGCGTTAGATAATGATACGAGCTTAGGGGTACTAAGATATGCAGATGCCGGCTATGAAGAGGCGCTCGATGAAATTGATAAAAAAGGAATTCAACGGATTGTATTATAAGCTAAGAATCAATTGATAAAAGAGGAGGAGAAACAGATGCGTGTATTAACGATGGATGATGTGAAGGCGGCGGTTGCAGGTGGTTCTGTGTATGCTTCAGGTGGTGGTGGATGGGTCGATCATGGTCTAGAAATTGGTGGTGCGGCGGTTACGATGGGACAACCGAAATTGGTGTCTGTCGATGAACTTCCGGATGACGCGCTCATTATTACTTGTACTGCGATTGGTGCACCAGCTGGAAAAACGGATTGGCAAATGTTGGGTATCGATTATATTAACGCAGTCAAGTTATTGATAGAAAACTATGAAGGAAAAATTGTTGGTGTGATGACACCGCAAAATGGAATGTCAAGCTCAATCAACGGCTGGTTACCAGCAGCAATGCTTGATTTGGTCGTAGTTGATGCAACAGGAGATATTCGCGCTCATCCAACAGGTCAGATGGGTCAGATGGGTGTAGCAGCCGACCCTCATTTTGAAACAATTCAAGTTGTTGTTGGCGGGAAGAAGGAAACTGGATCTTATATCGAGCTCGTCGTAAAAGGATCACCGGCTAAAACATCCAAAATATTACGAACTGCTTCTGATATGTCAGGCGGATTTATCGCTTCGGCGAGACTGCCACTCCCTGCAAGTTTTATAAAAGAGAATGCTGCGGTTGGCGGAATTTCAATGGCGATCGATCTTGGCAAGGCGATCATTGAGGCTGAACCAAAGGGTGCGGAAGCGGTCATCCAAACGATTTGCGATAAGACGAACGGAGAGATTTTAGGGCGGGGAAAGGTTATTTCCACATCCGTTGAATATTCAGGTGCTTTTGATATCGGTCAAATAGTCGTTGATGTGCCAAACAATCCACTAACATTGCATGTAATGAACGAATTTATGGCAGTAGATGATTCACAAGGTAATCGTTTGACGACTTATCCTGATGTGATTACGGCCATTTCAACTGAAACAGGTAAACCACTTAGTGCTGGGGCATTGGATCCAGGTGTAGAGATTGCAGTATTTAGAATTCATAAGAGTCATATTCCACTTAGTTCAAGTGTACGCGATGCATCCGTTTATCCTGATGTCGAGGCTGCTCTAGGTATTCAGATTGCTGATTATGCTTTAGAGGAGTAAAAGCTTTAGTACTAAGGGGAAAGGAGGAAACTGGTGGAACTGATTTTGAAAGCATACGAATATTTAATAAAAAATCATAATCGATTTTTAGAGGAGCTGCAAGTTCATTTAACCTTAAGTTTTTCGGCGCTCATTCTTGGTTTACTTCTCTGTGTTCCACTTGGGATATGGTGCGCAAAAAATCCAAAAGTTGCAGCAACGATTATGAATACGGTCAATTCCATTCGGGTTATTCCGAGTCTGGCTATCCTTGTTATTATGCTGCCGCTGATTGGAACTGGATTTTTACCGGCGCTTATCGCATTGACAGTTTTAGCCTGTCCTCCGATCCTTATTAATACATTTATGGGGTTTCGTGGAATCGATCCTGCCATTCTCGAATCTGCTACTGGGATGGGAATGAGCGAAAAGGCGGTGTTAAGGAAAATTGAGTTCCCGCTAGCGATGCCCCTCGTGATTGCTGGTGCGAAAACATCGAGCGTGGAGGTTCTTGCTAGTGCATCGCTTGCGGCATTTATTGGAGGCGGTGGGTTAGGAACATTTATTATTAATGGATTAAGCATGTATAAATTTGAAGTGTTGCTCGTCGGTGCCATCCCGATTGCGTTATTAACGATATTTTCAGAGGTCATTTTTTCAGTGATTGAGCGTATGACAACAAGGTATCAAAGAGATTCATAGGGAAGAAAACTATTTTAGAGGAGGTTTATCATGAAAAAAAAATCATGGATTGTTCTAGCAATGGTACTTGTATTTTCTTTGGCACTTAGTGCTTGCAGTGGTTCTTCGAATATAAAGGTAGGTTCGAAAAACTTTACGGAATCGCTCATTTTAGGTGAAATGTATGCATTAGCATTGGAAGATGCAGGATTTAAAGTAGACCGTAAATTGAATCTTGGTGGAACACTTGTTGCTCATGAGGCACTAAAGAAGGGTGATATTGACGTGTATCCTGAATATACAGGTACTGGACTCCTTAATATTATGGAGGAAGAGCCACTCTCTGATCCACAACAAGTGTATGATATGGTTGCTGATTTTTATAAGAAGGAATTTGATCTAGTTTGGTTAACTCCGTCAAACGCGAATAACACGCAAGCAATCGCTGTATCGAAAAAAGCATCGGATGAATATGGAATTAAGACTCTATCAGACCTTCAAGCAAATGCAGAACACATCGATTTTGCGGCGGTTCCTGAGTTTGAAGAACGCGAAGACGGACTGCTTGGAATGAATCGGGTGTACGGGGATTTTAATTTTAAAAGTCTAAAGCTTTATGATTATGGTGTTAAATATCGTGCTGTATTAGAGGACGAAGTGCAAGGGACAGTTGCGTTTGGAACAGATGGTGATTTAACGAATCCAGATCTAGTTTTGTTAGAAGATGATAAACATTTATGGCCGCCATATTTCGTTGCTCCAGTCATTCGCCAAGATACATTAGATAAGGATGAAAAAATCAGGAAAATCTTAGATGATATCTCAGCGAAACTTGATGATAGCACGATGCAGAAATTGAATGCGGAAGTGGACATTAATCAGCGTGAGTATGCGGATGTAGCGAAAGAATTTTTACAAAATGAAGGTTTGATTAAATAATCTTATATTCAGCGGGAATGCGAAAGTTCTCGCTGAATGAAACTTTACTTTATAGATGTAGAATTGAGGGTGAGAGGTTTGACGAAGAATGCCATTGTTTTTGAACAAGTGATCAAACAGTTTCCTAATGCGGCAAAACCGTCCGTGTATGAAACAAACCTCACAATTGAAGAAGGTAGCTTTGTCACAATCCTAGGAGCATCCGGATGTGGAAAGACAACATTGTTGAAAATGGTAAATCGGATTCATGATATGACATCTGGGAAAATTTTTGTGCATGGTAAGGACATTATGGATATACCAGTCACCGAACTGCGGCGCAATATTGGCTATGTCATTCAACAAATTGGTTTATTTCCGCATATGACAATTGCTGAAAATATTGCAACAGTTCCTAAGGAATTAGGCTGGGATGCGAAAAAAATCGATGAACGAATCGATTTTTTACTAGAATTGATCGAGTTGTCACCTGAGGAATATCGTAACAGATATCCGCGGCAATTATCTGGTGGACAGCAGCAGCGTGTTGGTTTGGCTCGGGCTTTGGCTGGCAATCCGTCGATTATGTTAATGGATGAACCATTCGGGGCGATCGATGCAATTACCCGAAGTACATTGCAGGATGAAATGATTCACATTCAACGCAAACTAAACAAGACCATTTTGTTTGTTACACATGATATTGACGAGGCGCTGAAATTAGGGGATAAAATTGTGATTATGAACGAAGGAGTCATTCAACAATACGACACACCCTTAAACATCATTACGAATCCAGCAAATTCTTTTGTTAGTGAGCTTGTTCATTCAGAGGATGTCGTGCAACATCTCAGTCTAATGAGAGCTGATCATGTGATGGTGCCACTTACTGATACGATCGACCCCCAAGAAGTAAAGGTGGATCAGGCTGAGAATTTGAAAAGTGTTCTCTCACATATTTTACAGGCACAAAGCGATTCAGTCATCGTGACAGCGGAGGATCAAACACCGATTGGGCGAATCACATTGGCTGAGCTTAAAGGTTATATTGCGGGAAGTAATCGCTCAAAAGCCGCTCTATAACGTAAAGGTGGGAAAAAACTATGTTTGACTATTTAATCAATCAGTATGATCGTATATTGATGTTATTTTTTCAACATCTTATGCTTACTGTTATTTCACTAAGCATCGCCTTGCTGATTGCTCTACCCGTAGGAATATTATTATCCCGAAAAAAGTGGCTGTCAGTGCCGGTTTTGTCGATTCTCGGCATCTTATATTCGATTCCTAGTTTAGCAATGTTCGCCTTCTTAATTCCAATTGTTGGATTGGGTTTAAAACCTGCAATTATTGCCCTCATTGCCTACTGCCAACTCATACTCGTCCGCAATGTCATGGTTGGATTTCAATCCATCGATCCAGCGATTATTGAAGCGGGCAAAGGAATGGGACTAGCCTCACTTCGATTGTTTTGGAAAATTGAATTTCCACTCGCTTTACCTGTGATTTTAGGCGGCATCCGAATCGCCACCATTTCGACCATTGGGATCGCCACGATTGCCGCATGGATCAACGCTGGTGGACTTGGAGTTATTTTATTTGAAGGACTTTATCAAAATCATACTCCTAAAATGATCTGGGGTACCATTTTTGTATCCCTGCTTGCGATCGCAGCTAACCAGTTATTATTAAGTTTAGAGAAACGCTCTGCCTTAAAAGTAAGAGGTGAACTCGTATCGAAGTAGAAGAACATATTGATTATCACCAAGTGAGGGATAAAGCGGTGAATGTAAACAAAAATCAAACGATCGAAAGAGCATTAGATATTATTTTTTCTTTAGCCGAAGTGGAGTCGAACTTGACCGTGAGTGAAATCGCGGAGAAAGTCGCCATTCCGGAAAGCACCGCTTATCGACTAATCAAAACATTAGAGAATTATGGAATGGTCGAAAGAAAATCAGTCGGACAAATTAGATTAGGTGTGCGCATACTTGATTTGGCAAGAAGTTTACAGCAACAAATGGACCGGGAATTAATTACGATTGCTCGACCGATCATGGAAATGTTAACTGAAAAAGTAAATGAAACGTCCTTGCTTTGTGTGAGGTCAGCAACTGAGGTGATTTGTGTGCAAAGTATAGAAACACGTCAAATCCTTAGGTTGTCTGTTGAAGTAGGAAAAATATTACCGCTCTACCGCGGAGCTTCAGGCAAAGCGATTTTAGCATTTGAAAAGAAACAAACAATCTCGCAATTAGTCCAAACAATCTCAGACGAAAATGTACGACAAAACATTCAGTCAGAAATAGAAGAAATTAGATCGCAAGGCTATTGCCTGACGTTCGCGGAAGTGGATACAAATATATTTGGTTTAGCAGTTCCTATATATGATAAAGACAAACGTGTCATTGCTTCACTGACAGTCGCTGGGCCAACAGATCGATGGACGAAAGAAAACAGTGAATTATTTGTGAATACTGTCGTGTCCTCAGCAGAAGAAATCTCGAGGCAGCTAGCTTGCGTTTCTACTGCATCTTTATATAAGGGGGAGGAAGGTAATTGACCATGTTACATACGGAATTCGATCTGTTGATTAAGGGTAACGTTGTTTTACCAGACCGTATCGATTATGAGTCGACTATAGCAATTAAAGATGGGAAAATAAGCCACGTTTCTAAAGATAATACAAAACTGTTTAGCAAAGAAACGATTGATGCATCGGGAAGTTATATTCTCCCGGGTGCGATTGACGCGCATGTTCATTGCTTTAGCTCGCTTGCGGAAGGTTTTACGAATGCAGGCAAATCGGCTGCTGCCGGTGGCGTAACAACGATTATTGAAATGCCATATGATGCAACAGGAATCGTTTACACTGAGCAGCTCTTTTTGGAAAAAGCAGCTAGGCTAGAAGAAGAGGCGGTTGTTGATACGGCCTTATTGGCAACGATTCCAAAAGAAGATGGTTTGGATGAAATTACAAAACTGGCTCAAGCAGGTGCCTGTGGCTTTAAAGTATCGATGTTTAATACGGATTCTTTTCGGTTTCCCCGTATTGATGAAGGACAATTATTGGATGCTTTTGCTGTCATAGCGAAAACGGGACGTCCCGTCGGGGTTCATGCGGAAAATGATGATATTGTCAGAAGATATTTACGTAAATTTGCTGATCAAGGTATGGCGGATCCACGTGCGCATGGTTATAGCCGACCGAAAGTGGCGGAATCTGTTGCAGGATTAACAGCGATGGAATTGGCCTATTATACCGGAGTAAAGCTGCACTTATATCATAGTACTTTTAAACGGATCTTTGATTTCGTTGACTATTATCGCTCACAAGGTGCAAAAATCACAGCAGAAACATGTACACATTACTTAACTTTTAACGAAGAAGATCTGTTGGAGCTTGGTGCTAGAGGGAAAATCAACCCACCGCTGCGGACGAAACAAGATGTAAGCGATCTATGGGATCTCATTGCATCTGGCAAAATCGATATGGTCACATCAGACCATGCTCCTTGGACGTTAGACCGAAAAGCAAGCAGTGATATTTTTCAAAATGCATCGGGTGCGCCAGGTGTTGAAACACTATTGCCGATTATGTACAGTGAAGGAGTTGCGTCGGGGAAGATAACGATATTAGATCTCGTACGTGTACTTTCAGAAAATCCAGCAGCAACTTTCGGATTAGACCATTGCAAAGGTCGCATCGAAGTTGGAATGGACGCTGATATCGTCATTTTGGATCCACAGCAGTCGTATACCTTGGATGAAAAAACTTTACATTCCAGCGCAAACTGGAGTCCGTATCACAACCGTAAAGTATACGGAAAAATAGTGAACACATTTGTTCGCGGACAGAAGGTATATAACGAGCACGGAGAAGTAGTAGGAAAAGCAGGCGATGGTCAGTTTGTCAAAGCAGTGCATAAGGGGTTGTGAAGCATGAGCAATTCATTTCACCTGCATCCTAATCGAGATCGTATTCAACGGGACATATTAACCTTGGCAGAAATGGTTGATAAAACGAAACCTGGCTGGACACGAAGGCCGTTTACACCATGGTATAAGCAAAGCCGTGCATGGTTAAAAGAGCAAATGGAAACATGTGGGCTAGATGTCAAAACAGATGCTGGTGCTAATCTGATTGGAACAATGGCTGGTACGGATGACCATTGTAAGCCAATCATGATCGGATCTCATACGGATACCGTCACTGGCGGAGGCCGGTTTGATGGGATCATTGGTGTTGTTGCTGGACTGGAAATTGCTCGCCGCTTGCAGGAAACGGGAACTAGACTGCGCCATCCACTTGAAATTGTTGATTTCACAGCGGAAGAACCAAGTGAGTTCGGAATATCGACTATTGGAAGCCGAGCAATGGTTGGTCATTTATCACCCGAGATGATGGAACGGACGGATCAATCAGGGCTAAAGTTGAAAGATGGGATTCAAATGATGGGGGGAGCGCCCAATCGAATCGCTGAGTTCACTCGAAAACAAGGGGATGTCAGCTTGTATTTGGAGCTCCACATCGAACAAGGCCCCGTTTTAGAACAATCGAATAAGCAGCTTGGAGTTGTGACCGGGATTGTTGGCATCCATCGTTATCGAGTTATCGTTGAAGGAAAACCTAACCATGCGGGCACAACCCCGATGAATATGCGATTCGATGCATTAACAGGCGCATCACAACTCGTGTTAGAACTGGAGAATTTATGCAAAGCGACATATGCGGACCCGGTGGTTGGCACAGTGGGAAAATTAATGAATGAACCGAATGGAGCGAATGTTGTTCCGGGACGCGTCACATTTGAATTGGAAGTTCGCTCGCTTGACGCGGGAATTATCGAGACAATCATCGATAAATTCTCTCGTTTTTCCAATCATATCGCCGCATATCGGTCTCTAGAAATTAGTTTAGATAATTTATCAAAGTCTGAAGCGATTCGTGTTCTTCCCGAAATTCAGGACAAGATTAGTAAAGCATGTGCCGCTGCTGGAAGTACAATGTATTTACCAAGCGGTGCGGGCCATGATGCGAATCAACTGGCAAACATTGCTCCAGTGGGCATGATTTTTGTTCCTAGCAGTGATGGCAGAAGTCACTGCCCGGAGGAATGGACAGATTATGTTGATGTTGCACGTGGAATCGAGGCAATGGCAAGAGCGCTACTTGAATTTGATCGTAGTATATAGTCTATTTCTAATTTTCTACTACTCTAGCTAGAGCGCTTATTATAACTATTTCACAAGTGGGGGTGAAACATGTGTCTAGTCAAACTGGGGAGCTTATAATAGACGGGCAATCATTATCATATAATAAGATTGTTGAATATATTGAAAATCCGAAACTGCAAGTTTCCTTGTCAGCTCAAGCAAAAGATCGAGTAAAGCTGTTCCGTTCTGCCGTAGATCAATGGTTGGTAGATGAGAAAAAAGTGATTTATGGTGTGACAACTGGTTTAGGTAAATTAAAGAATTTTGTCGTTGATGAATGTAATCAAAATGAATTTCAGCGAAAGATCTTACTTTCACATGCTGTGGGGCTTGGTCCAAATTTTCCAGATCCAGTCGTTCGCCTTGCAATGTTATTGCGAGTAAATGTACTTGCCCGTGGTAATTCAGGGGTAAGAGTTGAATTTATTGAGCGAATTCTGCAGTTGTTAAATAAAGGTATCTATCCGTGTGTACCTCAAATCGGCTCATTAGGGGTCGGCGATTTACAGGCAATGGCGCATATCGGTTTATGTATCATTGGGGCCCCGGAAGGAAGGGCTCGTTTCCAGGGGGAAGAGGGGAAAATCGCTGATATTTTGGCTAAGGCACAAATATCTCCCGTCCGCTTTGAAATGGCTTCAAAAGAAGCATTGGCTTTAATTGACGGTAGTACGATGGTGCTTGCTGCAGCAATCTATACTTATTATCAAGTTCAGCAGCTTTGTAAAGTTGCTGATATGGCTGCGGCCTTAAATATCGAGGCAAGTAGAGGGGAATTGAATGCACTTGATCCCCGGATCCACGAAGCGAACAATCTTCAAGCAGAGCAGGAAACAGCACGAGTGTTGCGGGAATTATTAGAAGGGAGCCAATGGCCGACGGATGAAGGAAGAAAACGATTAGGTGAATTCTCGCCTCGTGTCCAGGATGCAGTGAGCATACGATCTACGGCCCAAGTCCATGGAGCAATTAAAGATGTGTTGCAATATATCCAATCTATTTTAGATAAAGAAATGAATGCCGCGAAGGATAATCCGTTAATTTTCCATAATGGCGTGAATTTTGAAAGTATAAGCGGTGGAAATTATCATGGGGCACATCTTTCATATGCGCTGGACTTTATGGGGATTGTCATTACAGATTTAGCTGTTATATCTGAGCGAAGATCCGCTCGTCTGCTCGATCCAGCTATGAGCTATGGTTTACCGGCAAATTTAGTTGCAAATGCCGGGTTAAATACTGGATTTGCACTTGTTCATGCGAACGCTACGGCAATCATCGGCGAGATGAGGCTATTAGCAACGCCAGCAAGTGTAAATTCAATCCCTGCAAAAGGCAATCAAGAAGATCATAATAGTATGGCGATGGGAGCCGTTCGTAAGCTGACCCAAATCATCGAACATGCCCAACAAGTACTGGCTATTGAACTGCTCCTTGCAGCGCAAGCCATCGATCTTATTGCGGACGAAATGCATGATTTGCCGATGGGAATAGGCACATCAACTCTCCATCGTTGGATTCGACAAACAATTGAACCGATGTGGGAAGATCGGTTTATCCTATCAGATCTGGAGAAAATGATTGAATTTGTAAAAAACGGCCAGATTGTGGCGCAATTTCCGCAGCGGAAAATTTCTGCGTAGAATGAAAGTGGTCGGTAACTTCGGATTTGTAAGCCAGCATTAGGAAGAGCTTGCCCCATAAGCAGTATAGGGCGAGCTCTGTTCCTCATTAAATCATCACTTTACACATCTTTTTCGTCTTCGCTATCCATTTTATCAATTCCTAAATCGCCACTGGAAACGGATCTAATTTCCTTCACTTTGTATAACATGAGCATTTATATCGCGGTGTTTGATAAAACAGCAGGTCCTATTTCCTTAATCACTGAAGTGGTTAAAACACCTTATATAGATAGTAAGATGATTAAAGTCAATTTGGAAGATTAATAATTGGAAAGTGAAGCCTCAATTAGTAATATATTGGGGCTTTTTTTATAGAATTAGGTTTAAGTAGACTATGAAGTATTCATGACGCTCGTTTTGTATGATACAAGAAGAAAACCCTAGCTATAAAGCGTTCATGGCGCTCGTTTTGTATAAGACCAGAAGAAAACCCTCACCATAAAGTGTTCATGACGCGTGTTTTGTATGTCATTAGAATAAAACACTAGCTATAAAATGTTCATGGCGCTCATTTTGTATGACACCAGAATAAAACACTGAATATGAACGTTCATGATCCGATTTTGACGGAGGTGAAATAATGAAATATACAATTAAAATCGTAGAAAAATCCACCTAATGGGCAGAAATTAAAAAGGAAAATATAGTATAATTAAAAATGTAGCTTTTAGGAAAATTTTGTTAAGGGGGCGGTCATTATGACAATAATAAAATATTTGAGCACAAATCATTATATGGGGATAACGCCTAATTAAAATGGTTGCTTAGGGTTTCCTCTAAATTTGGAAGGGGAAAAATAATGAAAACAAACAAAGTGAAAATTGTAGAATTAAATACGGATAACTGGTATGAATGCAGTAAATTAGAGGTATTTAAAGAACAAATTGAATATTTGGAGCCTAATGCAATTTCGATAGCACAGTCGAAGTTTGAACTTACTTTAAAACCATATGCCATTAATTTAGATGAAAAAGTAGTGGGGTTTTTAATGTTTAATTCTGTTCAGGAAGAACTTGATGGTTATTGGATTTATAGAATTATGGTGGATAAGGAACATCAAGGCATGGGTATTGCCAAAGCTGCAACTGAGTTAATGATTTCAGAGATGGCGAAATTGCCAAATGCGAAAAAAATTGTTGTAGGATATCACCCAGATAATATTGGAGCTCATAGTTTATATAAAAGTTTGGGATTTGTGGATAATGGTGATCGGTTCGGTAAAGAAATGGCCGTTATTAAATATGTAAGTGAATAGAACAATTATCGAATAGCCTGGCTAAGCATTACTTTTTTCAGCTAAATAGGGCTTAAAATCAATCTAAAAGGCCATCGGAAATATTATCCGATGACCTTTATTTTTTCGAATGAATTTGGATTACTCGCTAAACTAAATGCCAACAGGCTTTTTCTTATTCAAAAATTTAATAAAATCCATACAGGCTTTGGAAAGTGGGTGCGATTTCCTATAATACAACATAATATTTCGATATGAATGTTCATCATCAATTTTGTAAAAGAACAACTTATTTGTCTCTTCTAAGTACCGAGTCACACCAGCACGTACGAAAGTAATTCCTTTTCCATTACAAGCAATATAATAGGAAGTAAGTAACTGATCAAGGTACATAGATACTTTAGGAGTAAAGCCTGCCTTCCTGCACATTTTTAAGCTTCTCGTGTGCAAATCATTTCCCTTTTTCAATAATAAAAAATTTTCATCTTCAAATTCTTTTAGACTAACCTTAGCATATTTTTCACTTAAATATTGACCGCTAGCCACATCCTCGAAAGTTAGACGATACTTTCCTAATTTATTGTTAACTTCATAGAATGACGGAACAGCCAGCAAAATTTGTTCTTCCGCCCAAACAAAAGAATCAAAGATTTTAGGATCTCTTTTTTCAACATCTATAATAATATCAACAATACCTGAACGCAGACACTTCATTAAATCATCTGCATTTGCCTCCATGAGATTCACTGTATAATCTGGATATTCTACTTTTAACTCTTGCACGATTGTTGGAAAAATATAAGCGCAAAAGAAGGAAGCACCCCCAATATTGATGGTCCCCCGATTATTATCCAATAAATTATTAAAATATGATCTCATTTCTTTCTCTATGCTCATGATTTTCTCTATAGATTCAATATAATATTCACCTGCTGCTGTTAATTGTACTGGATTACTGCTTCTGTCAAAAATAGGAAGTCCAATTTCGTCTTCTACCTTTTTAATCGCTGCACTAAGTGCTGGTTGCGAAATATATAATTCTTCAGCCGCTTTAGAAAAACTATTGTTTAAATAGACCGCATAAACGTAATACATATTTTTTAGCATAATTACCCTTCTTCCTTGCTTGAGTATTTTCAGATGTTAATGTAAAAAGATCTTAATATTTCCAAATAGAGAGTTTTTGAGAATAAGATTCCCATACCCTGAATAGTTTCATAGGTGATGGGGATTTAAACCAAATTCCCTGCGAGTATAAAGAAAAATATATATCGTTATTAACTTTTTCATATTGGAGTTAATGAGTAAGAATCACTTATGATTATAATATAAAAAGCCAATATAGAAAAATTAGGTAAATATAAAATATTCAAATCAAAATGAAAGAGAGGGACGATCATGAATTTAGTAGAAGAGAAGTTTAAAAAACTTGGCGCTGAATATGCACCTGGACAAGAAGTACGCCAAAGCACAAATGAGGTTGAACTGCGTGGTGAGAAAATTCCCGGTACACCGGTTGATTTTTCGCACGGAGATGTTGACGCTTTTGAGCCAATTCCAGGCTCATTAGATGTATTCATCGAAGGCGTTCATCTTGGTGGCAAACAGGCCTACACCGAGTATCGTGGAAGTAAAATGATCCGGGAGAATGTAGCTGAAAAGCTATCAGATTACACGGGGACAACGATTAACGCAGACCGGAATTTTATTATTACTCCAGGAACACAGGGGGCACTTTTCCTAGCAACGGGATCTACCATTTCTAGAGGAGATAGGGTTGCTATTGTAGTACCAGACTATTTTGCCAACCGAAAACTTGTCGAATACTTTGACGGTGAAATCGTTCCAATTCAGATGGACTATTTCAAAACAGACATTTCTGCAGGTTTGGATTTAACTCAGTTGGAGGACGCGTTTAAGGCAGGGGTTAAACTCTTTTTGTTCTCTAATCCCAATAATCCTACAGGAGTCATTTATTCAAAGGATGAAATTCGCAGGATTGCAGAACTTGCACAGGAGTATGGAGCAACAGTTATCGTGGATGAACTGTACTCACGTCAGATTTTTGAGGGACGGACCTATACGCACCTATGTGCGCAGAATATTGTAGATCCCGAAAATGTCATTACCATCATGGGGCCATCGAAAACAGAGTCGCTAAGCGGGTACAGGCTAGGTGTAGCATTCGGATCAGCTAAAATAATTGACAGAATGGAAAAACTTCAGGCCATAGTATCTCTTCGTGCGGGCGGCTATAGCCAAGCAGTATTGAAATCTTGGTTTGCCGAGCCGGATGGATGGATGAGGGAACGTATTTACCAGCACCAGGCAATTCGTGATGATCTTCTTGCAAAATTGCGCGCTGCTGAAGGTTTTAAAGTGAGAGCCACGGAGGCAGGCAGCTACCTATTCCCAAGACTTCCTGAATTAGATGTTTCAATAAATGAATTTGTGAAGATACTTCGCCTCCAGGCTGCTGTTACCGTAACACCTGGTACAGAATTCGGCCCACAGTTCATCGACAGCTTCCGTATAAATTTTTCACAGAATCATAAAGCAGCAGTTGATGCAATTGAACGTATCATTAAGGTAGTGGAGGAGTATCGTAAATGAGTATGTTTGGAGAAAAAGCTAATCCAATTCCGCAGGGAAACTATGCTCCGGCATCACGGTTTGAAAACCTTATCTATACCGCTGGAATGACTCCAAGAAAAAATGGCGTACTGATTCAAATTGGAAAAGTTAGTGCTGAGCAGCCGATTGGGTTCTATCAAGAAGCAGTCAAGCAAGCAGCTGCAAATGCACTTACTGCCGCCAAGAATAGACTTTCGGAACGAGAACAACTAGAGCAAATACTCGCACTCAACGTTTACATTAATGCAGAAGAAACATTCGAAGCACATTCTAGCCTTGCAGACTTTGCTTCTGAGTATTTATACCAAGAATTAGGAAGCGTAGGCATAGGGAGCCGCGCTGCGATAGGTGTTGCATCATTGCCAGGCAATGCACCGGTTGAAATTCAATTAATTGCTGCTGTTTCTTCATGAAGATTTACTGGAAAAGCAATGATTAGTCACTAAGTAAATTGTTGAAAATTGAATCCAATAGCAGATAGAAGAAATAGCCTTTGCTTAACTAAGTGAAGGCTATTAAAAATGAAATACAATATTACTGTTTTTAATAGGAAAAATTACCTTTTCATTAAAAGTCATTTATAATTACTTTAGGAAGTCATAATATTAAGGGTATTTTTACAAAATGATAGTATATGGGGGAACACCAATGCAAACAATCAAAAATGTATATTGTGTAGGAAGAAACTATGCGCTACATGCAAAAGAATTAAATAATGAAATTCCTAAATTTCCTTTTCTATTTGGAAAGACTACACATGCTGTGGCTTATGCCAATGGTCAGGAAATCGTGTTACCAGCAAACCGTGGCTCCATTCATTTTGAAGTGGAATTAGTCATTCGAATCGGCAAACCTTACGAAAGAGGAGCTACAGTTGACGACCTTGTAGACAGCATGGCTGTTGGGATTGACTTTACTTTACGCGATGTTCAAAGCGAATTAAAGAAAAAAGGACATCCATGGCTATTAGCAAAGAGCTTCCCTAACTCCGCTATATTAAGCGAATTCATCAAGTTTCCTGGTGTGAACGAATGTAAAAGCAAAGAGTTTTCTCTATTAAAGAATGGAGAAAAGGTTCAGATCGGTAATATAAAGGACATGATTTTTGATATGCAAACATTAATAGATTACACAGCCTTACATTTTGGCCTTGATGAAGGCGATATTCTTTTTACCGGCACTCCTGAAGGGGTTGGACCCATATCGGACGGGGATCAACTTGCACTACTATGGGGGGAGAAAGTTCTTGGAAGTTGTTCGATAAAGCTTGGTTAGATTAATTAATAATGATGGACACACTAACAGGAAAATAGCTTTTCAAAAATTAATTTGAAAAATCCGTTGCTATTTTTTGTAATCTATAATAATATGTATAAAAAATCCATTTACTTAAGCACGGATAAGGACATGAGCTACTTTTACGGTTTCCAGAGAGGGAAGGCTTGCTGAAATCTTCCTAACGCAGAAAAGTATCTTACCGCCTTTGAGCTGTATTGGGGAAACTAAGTATCCAATGCCGTCTATGCAACGTTACTGCACCAGAGCCATAAGGATCTTTTTTCTTATGGGAAATTGGGTGGAATCACGGGTATAACGCACTCGTCCCTT
>NZ_JBALOZ010000057.1:3628-4245 GCF_036965125.1 Bacillus sp. JJ1503 | reverse complement strand
GTACAAGCCTTTAGGTGACTGTTTGGCTACTACGTCCTCACCTAGGGGCTTGCTAAAGAAGCAGTTTCCCCTATTGCCAAAAAAAAATAATTTATGAATTTTTCATTACATCCTGTTAATTCACCAATCCCTTTTTTGTGCATTCGATAATTCTTCCGGATGTTTGGTTTCTTACTTTCTTTTGGAATAATAAAAGAGCTGTTCAGAAAGTCAGCTTTTCTGAATAGCTCCCTATTTTTTTTCCTCTGTCGTTTTTTACTCTTTATGCACCAAATTAACCCATTATTCTACTAAAGATTTCATTCCATGTCATTGGGCTATCGCTTTCAATAGGCGGCGTGCCAACCGTGCTCTGGTTTATGGGCATTAGAGGCTCAACAAATGTAGAAACCACATTGGGACTCGAAAAAAAGCCGACCACTTTTAATGTTTCTGAACCAATGTTTCGAATATTATGGGGAACCATGTGAGGAATAAGAGCCATCTCACCTTTCGTTATTTCCCCTTTTTCATGTTCAACAGTGGCTTCCGCTTTTCCCTCTAAAACGAGAATGATTTCTTCCGCACTATCGGTATGAGTACCAAGACTGTCTCCAGGTTTAATTTCAAAGTAAACA
>NZ_JBALOZ010000057.1:0-3461 GCF_036965125.1 Bacillus sp. JJ1503 | reverse complement strand
AATAAATAGCCACCACAAATGGCAGCTAATTCTAGTTTGGTTCTATAAGTTTTTCTATTTCATCTACAAATTCTGAGATAACCGAACCATATCCCTGCAAAGTATTCCGTTCTCAATAATTTCTTCTGGATAATTCCTAGTGAAAAAGTCTAGATCAATACCGGTCATTCTAAAACCACATTTTTGATAGAGAGCTAATTGTCCAATACTGGAATTTCCAGTACCCACTTCCATTGTTTTGTATCCAGATAATTTAGCTGTCTTTATTGCATGCATGATAAGTTGTTTCCCGATACCGCGGCCATGGCGGGTTTCGATTACTGCAATATTCACCAGCTCCACCGTTTCAGGTCTTGTCGGAAGAAGTACATACACCCCAACAATTTGATCATCCATTTCAGCCACAAAGCATTCTCCTCTTTGTGTATATTCCTCAACTAATTTCAAAGAAGGATCAGCCAATAGCAATAAATCGATCGGTGGTTTTTCATTTATATTTAGTTTACGGATATGCATATATGCTCTCTCCCAGGACTGTTTTTCCACTATTTTACCATATTAAACTAATACATCTCTTTAATTTTCCTTCATCCAAGAAATTGTTTCTTGAATTCCTTGTCTATATGAAGTACTCGGCCATAAATTTATCTCTTTTTGATACTTTTCTCCACTAAGCAAGACTGGATTTTCCGTCAAATACATCATTTCCACCATTTCCTTCATAAAGGGTGAAAAAATTCCTAAGAAACGGATCATGCTTTTCGATACAGTTCTGACTTTTTTCTCGTATCCCGTTATTTCTCGTATAATCGCAATTAACTCATCACCCGTAATAGGATGTTTAGATGGAATGTTCCAATTTTGATTATATGCTTCTTGGCGGAGTGCCAATTCAACCATGGCTATCGCACCATCTTTAGTAAAAAGGAATTCCCTAGCTGCTTTCGTACTCCCAACAAAATTGGCTTTTTTATTTAGTACTGCGTTTTTGAGGGTTTCGTGAAGAATGGTGTTTTCAGCATTGGGCCCGTATAAATCAGGCATATGGACAATTAAGGTTGGCACACCGCTTTCTTTTAACCTGTTTTCCATTTGCAGTCTGATTTTTCCTTTTTTAGTATGGGGTTCTTTTTTTGCATCTTCTGTCACCAATTGATTAAATTGCCTTCCATAAGCATATATATTGTCGACAAAAGCTATTTTTGCTCCTTTTATTTTTGCCACTTCTGACATAATATCAATACATTTGAGGTGTTTCTCAACCCATTCTTGATAAGGAAAACTTACAGCATGAAAAATGACATCTACTCCATCTGCTGCTTCCATCAAATCATCTTGATTTAATGCGTCTCCTGAAAAGATGATTACATTTGACTGGCTTTTGTAAAGTCGTTCAAGCTTTTCTTTTCCTCTGGAAAAGGCAACGACATCAATACCTCTAGATACTAATTCACAAACTAATGCATATCCCATACCACCCGATGCACCTGCCACTAATGCTTTTTTCATTCTCATCTTCCTCCTTTTATTAACCACTGGTCAACAAAGTTAAAAAATATACTCTAAATCAGTTCTGTTGATTTAGAGCTTTAAAAATAAATTTGACATGTAAATGAGCAGCTTCTTTCGCTTCCTCAAATCCACTAACATGACCCCGATAATGAGAAACAAAGCCGTGAAGAGCTATAAACGAAGAGTAAATATCACTAATTAATAATTTATTCGTAGCTAAAGATTGAACGGCCTGAGCAAATTTTTCATAGCTAAGATTCGCAGCTTCTTGAGATAAAGCATTTACCTCCGTATTTCTTATCATAAACATCATTTCATACTGACTTTGATGATTTAAGCCGAATTCAATAAAGCCGATCAGAATTTTTTGGAGTTTAATATGAGAATCTTCAGGAGCCACAACAATTTCTTCGATAAGCCTGTTCAAATTCATAAAATATTCTTCTATAATGGCATAAAATAATTCAGCTTTATTTTTAAAATGATAATAAAGAGCTCCGTGACTGCAATCAAGTTGTTTAGCAATACTTCTCATGGATACTTGATGATAGTCTTTTTCAATAAATTGAGTTCTTGCTACATTTAGAATCATTTCTTGAGTAAGTTCTTGAGAAGATGATTTACGAGGTGACATAGATCCTCCTTTAATTGACCACTGGTTAATTGATATTATAGTTTACCCAAAATCGAATTACAAGGGGTAAACGCAATATCTATTTACTATTGTTAAATTAAACATTATGGCTTACTCCTCCCATAAAATAAATGAAGGGCTAAGATAAAATAAATAACCCCGTTCCAATAAAGGGACGGGGTTATGTTCTTTTATTTCTCCATCAGTTTCCCATTTTCAAATACTACTTTCCCACCGACAATCGTTGTTGTGACTTTTCCTTTAAAGGTCATGCCAACATATGGTGAATGCTGATGACGATAGAATAAATCTTCCTTCTTTAGTTCAAAGCTTTCGTTTAAATTCACAAGTGTCAAATCAGCATCGTAATCGGCGGCAATCGTTCCTTTATTTGAAAGTCCGAATACTTTCGCGGGATTTGTTGAAGTTAATTCAACTATTTTTTCTAAAGGAAGTTTTCTTTTAAAATGCCCTTCGGTTAACAAAATATTTAACGTAGATTGCGCTCCTGAAATACCGCCCCACCCTTCAAAAATATTGCCTGTGCTTTCTTTCATGGATGCGGGTGCTGGTGAATGGTCTGAACCGATGACATCAATTTCACCATTTGCGACAGCGGCCCATAGATTTTCTACCTCATCCTTATCTCTTAATGGCGGAGCACACTTCGTCAATACTCCTTTTTCTTCTAAATCTTTTACTGTCAGCGATAAATAATGCGGGCATGTTTCCACTGTAACATCTAAGCCGCTTTCCTTTGCTTCATTAATAAGCTTCACAACTCTGCGGCTGCTGGCATGGACAATATGCAGCTTACATCCAGTTAGCTCTGCATAAGAAAGGACTCTTCTGACTGCTTCTACTTCAGAAATAATCGGACGGGATTCCACAAAATCTCTTGCTGATACTTTCCCTTTACTTATTTTTTCTTTCGCAAGCTGATCGCACATTACCGTACTTTCCGCATGAACGGCTAAAAGCGAACCAAGAGAGGCAATCTCCTTCATTCCCTTATAAATTGATTCATCATCCACATTATTAAAATCATCAATCCCGCTTGGGGACATGAATGCCTTAAAGCCGATCACGCCATTTTCATGTAAACCTCTTAAATCCTCTATATTTTCTGGGACTAGCCCGCCCCAAAAACGCGGATTAACAATGGATTTTTCAGCAGCAATAGAACTTTTTATTTCCAAATTTTCTTTATTAATGGTTGGTGGAGTGCTATTCAATGGCATATCAAAAAAGGTGGTCACCCCGCCGGCAGCTAAGCTTCTGCTTCCTGTCTCCAGTCCTTCCCATTCCGTTCTTC
>NZ_JBALOZ010000056.1:0-3519 GCF_036965125.1 Bacillus sp. JJ1503 | reverse complement strand
TACGATTTAATTATTAAAAACGGGACAATCGTTACTGCAGATTCAATTGTTCAAGGGGATATAGGAATTAAGGAAGGGAAAATTAAGGAAGTCTCAATTGGCAAGTCAATAGAGGCAACAGCAGTTAATGAGATTGACGCACAAGGACTTCATATCCTGCCAGGTTTAATTGACACACATGTCCATTTTAACGAACCAGGCAGAACAGAGTGGGAAGGACTAGAGACAGGAAGCAGAAGCTTAGCTGCCGGAGGAGTTACAACATTCTTTGATATGCCGTTGAATAGTACGCCTCCGACAATTAATAAAGCAAATTTAGAGCTGAAGAGCACTGCTGCCGCTGAAAAGTCAATCGTTAATCCTCGTTTCTGGGGCGGACTTGTACCAGAAAATATTGACGATTTAAAAGATCTTCATGAAAATGGCGTAATCGGATTTAAGGCATTTATGTCACCAAGTGGAATTGTGGATTTCAATAATGTTGATGATGAAACCATTTATAAGGGGATGAAAGAGATTGCATCCTTGGGATCCCTTCTTGCTGTTCATGCAGAGAGTACAGTTATTACTGAACAGCTTGCACAAGAAAAACAAAGTCAAGGAAAAACAACAGCAAGAGATTTTGTTGAATCGCGACCGATTATTTCTGAAATTGAAGCAGTTAGAAGAATTATTTCCTATTCAGAAGCAACTGGATGTAAACTTCATATTGTCCATGCAAGCAGCAGAAAAGTAGTCGAAGTGATTAACGATGCAAAACAAAGAGGCGTAAATGTAACAGTTGAAACATGCCCGCATTATTTATCGTTGACAGTAAAAGATTTAGAGGAAAAAAGAGCATTGGCGAAATGTGCACCTCCATTGAGAGATGAAGAAGAAGTTGAAGATTTATGGACGGCAGTTGCTAACGGAGAAATTAACGTCATCGCATCTGATCATTCGCCAGCACCGGCATCTATGAAAACAATTACAGACAACTTTTTTGAAGGATGGGGAGGTATTTCTGGAGCTCAGTCTACATTGAATATCATGTTGACTGAAGGGCATTTTAAACGAAATCTCCCATTAGAAAAAATTGTAGAATTAACTGCTGCAAACCCAGCAAAATTGTTCGGACTTTCAACTAAAGGAACAATTGCAGTTGATTATGATGCGGATTTGGCAATTGTCAATTTGAATGAAAGATTTGAACTAAAGAAGGAAGATTTGTTTTACCGTCATCAGCACTCACCTTATGTAGGTATGACATTTAAAGGGAAAGTGAAGACAACAATTGTTGGTGGTAAAGTAGTGTTCGAAAATGGCGAACCAATAAAAAAATAAAAATGTAGGGGAATGGTTTTTTATAACTTAACTCCTCTGCAGTAATAATTAAAATGAAGGGGAGTTGTTTTTATGGCACCAATGGCAATACATCATGAAGGGCAAAAGAGCAAGAAATTTATGATTCCATATTGGTGGAAAGTAGTTTTTGCATTCACGTTAGGATGGATGTTCATCAATGCAAATAAATATTTTTTGAATCCTATTTTAGGGAATATTGGCTTAGAGTATAACCTGAATAACAGCCAGCTTGGGCTGGTCAATAGTATTTTCTTTCTGACTTACACGATCGCTCAAATTCCTGCAGGAGCTTTCAGTGATAAATTTGGCAGGAAAAAGTTGCTCGCCATCGGGTTTATTTTATATGGGGTTTTGACAGGCATCAGTGGCCTCATGGCTGGCTTCACAGGCTTTTTGGTAGCTCGTGCTATTGCAGGACTTTCTTCAGCAACATATTATGGTCCCCAATTTGCCCTATCATCTGAAGCAATTCCAGAAAAACGCAGAACTGTAGGCAGTGCAATTATTAACAGCGGATCAGGGTTAGGGGTTGCTTTAGGTTTTATCTTATCTAGCACATTAGTTTTAGAAAAGGGTATGAGTTGGAGCGTTCCATTTTATATCTTCGGTGTGCTTACGGTTCTAGTCGGAATCCTTATTTCGGTATTAGTAAAAGAAAAAAATCCAGATAAGGCATCGAATGAAAGTAAATTACTAGAGAAGTCGCCTAATAAAGGAGAAAAAGTTTCGGTTTTATCTTTACTTAAAAACCGTAATCTCTTAATTACCTTTCTAGTCTTATTTTGTTCTATTTACGGCTTTACAGTCGTTGTCACATGGTTGCCGAAGTTTTTGGAAACCGAAAGAGGTTTCCACGGCAGTCAAGTTGGTTTGATATCGGCCCTAGTTCCATTAGCTTCGATACCAGGGGCGCTTATCGCAAGTTATATTTCGGATCGCTTAGGCAGGAAGAAGCCTTTCGCATTTGTGCTGATTCCAATTGCAGCGATTGCATTATGGGCAACTGTCTATGTTCATGATACCGCATTATTGATCACAGCATTATTGGTTTATGGATTTTTTGGTAAGATTGCGCTAGATCCGCTTCTGATAGCATCAGTTTCCGAAAATGTTGATAAATCAGCGTATGGGCTTGCCTTCAGTCTCTTTAATTTTATGGGTATGATGTCGTCGATTATCGCCCCTTGGTTTGTTGGGTTTCTTGCTGATAAAACAGGCAGCATGGCTACGGGATTTTACTCAGCGGTCATTGTTCTTGCGGTAGGGTTCGTGCTAATGATGTTCTTTAAAGAAGGGACAAAAGTAAAAGAATCGGTTGAATAGAGATGAATATTAAAAAAGGGGTTATAACAGGTGTAAATTCACTGTTATAGCCCCTTTTGTTTTGGAGGAAATGGTGATGAAGCATTTGATAAGGAAAGATTGCAACAACGATTATAGCCATTTTTCAGCCCAATTTTCAATTGTTTGAAGTGCTTTTCCCAATTCAGTACCCTTTCTAGTTAAGGAGTATTCTGTCCTAACAGGGCGGTCAGTGATCACATTCCTAATCACGAGTCCATCTTCTTCAAGTTCTTTCATGCGCTCATTTAGCACGCGTTTACTTAAATCAGGAATATAGGCGTGTATTTCACTAAATCTTTTTGGTTCATCCATAAGTGTATGGATAATAAGTCCTATCCATTTTTTGCTAATTAGGTGATATGAATGCTCAACTTTATCACATAATTGCTTTTGATTTGCATGCTCAATCATTAATTTCACCTCCAGAATAAAGTATAGTTGTATATTATTAATAACCAGAGTTATAATGTTATCTTTATCAAATTTTATCATATATTTCCTTGATTATAAAGTAAATATATGTATTTATTATACGTGAAAAAAAACATTTTTGTTATTTTAAATAACCTTCAAGTTAAATTTTGTTAATAGTCTTCTTCAAAACCTCTTTCTAAGATTTTTTTCCTATTCCGCATGTAATTATGAATAAAGTTTTATTGATGTTTTATTCTTCGAATCTTTCATCTTTTTCTCGGTCTTTAATTTATTTTCTATGCAAAAAAATTAATATCACATGATCAAAGCTTGGTTTCTGAGAATTTTGGTTACTATTAGTTATTAGTTTATCGGTAGTTCATTTGGTTATTAGATTTATATTTTAGAGATGGAAAT
>NZ_JBALOZ010000055.1:0-20710 GCF_036965125.1 Bacillus sp. JJ1503 | reverse complement strand
AACTTAGGATGGTGATGCGGAAAGTTAGCACTAATATCCGCCTTCCCTGCACATGTATAGAAAAATGAACCAGGCACATGCTTTAAGTAGTAAGAAAAGTCCTCTCCACCCATGATTGGTGTAATCTCAAACACATTTTCAGGCGCAATCACTTTATTTGCTGCTTCTACAACAAGATTTGTTTCATTCGGATGATTCCATAGTGATGGGTAGCCACGGGTATATGTATATTCACACGATCCACCTGCCGACATACAAATCCCTTTAGCAATATTTCCAATCTCTTCTTCAATTTTAGTTCGTACTGTTTCATCAAAAGTTCTAACGGTTCCCTCGATAACTGCCCTATCTGAAATGACATTAAAGGCATTTCCCGCATGAAATGACCCTACCGTTACAACTGCAGTGTCTAGTGGATTCAACTTGCGGCTTACAATATTTTGTAGATTAGCAACAATCTGGCTACCTAGTACTATTGCATCTACCGTTTCGTGCGGATATGCACCATGCCCGCCTTTTCCGATCACGTTAATGCTGAATTTATCAGGAGCTGCCATCATATATCCAGATCGATAGCCAATTTTTCCATACGGAATCGTTGACCTAACATGCGTACCAAAAATCGCATCAACGTTTTCAAGGCAGCCGTCTTCAATCATGGCAATTGCCCCTCCTGGAAGTACCTCTTCTGCATGCTGATGAATAAATACAATATTTCCTGCAATTTCTTCTTTCACACTAGTTAATGCTCTTGCCAAGACAAGCAGGCTCGCAGTATGCGCATCATGTCCACACGCATGCATGACTCCTTCAACTTTTGATTTATATTCAACTTGTTTCTCATCTTGTATGGGCAGGGCATCAAAGTCTGCTCTTAAAGCAACTGTTTTTCCCGGCTTTCCGCCTCTTAATGTTGAAACTACACCTCTCCCTCCAACCCCTGTCTTAACTTCTAATCCTAGTTCTTTATGAAACTCGGCAATCTTATTAGGGGTTCTTACCTCTTTAAATGAAAGTTCTGGATGCATATGAAAATCTCGGCGAATTTGTACCATTAAAGGATAGTCACTTTCAAGAATACGGAATATTTCGTTTTTCATAAAAACCTCCTTAAAACATTGATAAACTTTTCACATTCAGAAAGTAAAAATAAAAAATGCTCCTTAATTAGCAAGCATTCTTTAGAAACATGACCATTAATTACTTTTTTATTATTATTTGAATATAAAGATATCACTTTTATCACATTGACGCAATAAAGTTTTGTTATTTTTCTAAAAAGTTATTTTTAAATAATTAACAAAAAAGTCTGACAATAAATCCATTCTCTTTACTTTATCCCCGTATAAATGTAGATAGCATCCCTTAAAAACTCAGCTGTGCCTGGCTGCTCCTTATCGTAATATGCCGTAAATCTCTCATCATCCACATACATTTGGGCAAGACCCGCATGCGCTTCCTTACTGTATTCTTTCCAATAATAGCATAGCCATTGTTTATGCAAATCTGCTGCTTTTTGGGCTAGGTCACCTGCTGGATCTCCTATTGCGAACGCTGCTGCTAAAGTAGCGGTAACCTCATTTGCCAGATTTGTGACCTTTTCATAGTCCTCTTCTGTCATATTCATGAGCTTTGCATTAGATTGATCGATTGTATCATTGCCATACTTTTCTCGCATTTCCTTCCCATATTTCTTCTCGTTATCCTCAATCATTTTCTTCTTAAATCCACTAAATTTTTCTTTATCCGTCATTTGAATTCTCCCTTCTGTTTGTTCAATGGTTTTCTCCACATTAGTAATTAAGGCATCTAGCTGTTTTCTTTTTTCCAGGAGTTTTTCGCGATGCTCTCTTAGTGCATGGGCCCCATCAAAGGCTGGTGATGTTATGATGTTTTTTATATCGTCCAAACTCACATCTAATTCCCTGTAAAAAAGTATCTGCTGCAATCTATCAACCTCTGACTTCCCGTAAATCCGATATCCTGATGAATTCATTCTTGCCGGCTTTAGAATGCCAATTTCATCATAATATCGTAATGTCCGGGTACTGACCCCAGCTAATTTTGCCAATCCCTGCACCGTATATTCCATTCGCAAAACCTCCTCTTAAATTAAATTTACACCTTGACGCAACGTTAAGGTCAATAGCTTTTTTCAAAAAGAAAAACCCTTACCGAATATCGAGGTAATGGGCCCATTCAAACACCTATTTATAAGCTTTTACATGTAATAATGTTTCCAAGTCAACAATTTCAAATCCCTGTTCCAGCAATGCTTCAATTATATATGGAAGAGCTCTTTGAGTCTCCGTCTTATCAGAATCAGAGTGCATGAGAATAATATCGCCATTTCGAACATTTTCCACCACATTGTTTGTAATGTTTTCGGCTTCCTTTTGTGACCAATCCAGCGTATCAATGGACCAAAGTATAATCGAATAGCCTTTTTCTTGCGCAACAGCAGCAACTTGGTCATTCGTTTCCCCATATGGTGACCGGAGAATTGCCGGCTCTTTGCCTATTACCGACTTTATCGCTTCTCCTGCTTTATCCATTTCCATTCGAATCTCTTCAATATTCAGCCGAGTTAAGTCTAAATGATTATAGCTATGGCTTAAGATCAAGTTTCCTTTCTCAAAAGCATCCTTTACCACATCTGGGTGCTTCACAACTTCTTTCCCTAAAAAGAAGAAGCTGCCTGGTACCTGATATTCATCTAATATATCAATAATGGCTGGAGTGACAGTTTCATCAGGCCCATCATCGAAGGTTAACGCAACCATTTTTCTATTGGGACCATTTATATAGACATTTTTCTGCTCGTGCGAAAAAAGGACGATTTGCTCTCGCCAATTTTTCATTTTTCTCCAAGCTGCAGCCGTCAATTGATTCGATGCCCCTTTAATATCGAGAGAATACTCATTATCTGCTTGACTTTTTACCATAGCTCTTTGCGGATTAAAAACAGATATGTGATTGACTCCAGTTTTATTTTTCGGAATCACAAATTTTAATTCAATGTTTTCTTTTAAAATGTAAACATAAATTTTCTCATTACTAAGCTCTCTTATATCCGATGGCTCACCAAATGCTTCTTCCAAATGTTCAAGTGTAACTTCATTTAAATTCTTCCTATAGGAACGGACATCAAAGATTTCATCCTGCATATTAAACCCTAGTACGACATTTTTATTATGATAGGAAGCATAGGAACCGTAGCCTGCTTTGTCTACTTTGTCGGGTTCTCCCCATTGGGCTTTAACCTGCTCTATATTGCTATTCAATACATTAAATGGACTATCAATGATCATCCCAGTTTGAGCCTTTTCCAGCACTTCATCCAAATTTATTGCGGAAGGCTTTACCTCTTTTGGTTGTAAGGCATTCTCTTTTTGATGGATATTTTCAGGTGGGGGGTTCTTTACAAAATTACAAGCGGATATGACAAAGAGCAAAGATAAATATACTGTGAGCTTTATGATATTCTGCATCGTCATAGAACATACCCCCTGGATCTATTAATGCCTTATAAAGTGAAACTTCAATCAGTGGGGGTTTACCTTCATCCCCCACTGAGTAATTTTTTGTTTTACTCAACTTCTTGAAGTGGGTGTCTTACAGCCCGTTAATCTGCGATAAATAGTCTATTTATACAGAACCGCTGGGCCAATTGCAACATTTTATCTTTTATTTATATACCCCATTTTTCACAATTTCTAGGTAATCATTTAACTCCTGAGCAAGGGGATCTGGCTCTGTGAAAAAGTCATAAAGCTTATTTTTATAGAGTGCTTGATATTTATTTCCTAATTGATCACCAATAAACATCGTCATATTAATAACTGTATCAACAGAAATTCCTTCTCTTAGCTTATCTATATGAATAAGCTCTTTAAGATAAATATGCTCCAGCATGAATTCCTTTTGATAAGTTTCAAAATGTTTATTAAGAATGTCCTGCATTTCCTTACTCATTGCAACAGGGGGATTTAATAAGGCATCAGTGATAAGCAGCGTTTCCTGCATAAAGGGCGCAATGATTTCATGCTTCAATAGAAAAATTTCTTTTACCCTTTCAAAAAAGTCATCTGATTTCACCTTTCTTAGTGCTTCCATTGTTATTTCGGTAAGGAGATCGACACAATAACTTACCAGATAAATATATAAATTTTTCTTGCTTTTAAAATAATGAAAAAGAATCCCCTTTGAAATGCCTGCTCTGCTCGTAATCGTATCGGTAGACGCTTTTTCAAAGCCATTTTTTACAAATTCCTCAATCGCCACTTTTAAAATTAGATCCTTTTTCTCCTGTGGCTGCTTTTCAAAAACTGAATACAAGAATGAGCACCTACTTTTTTAGACTGAAATATCCTTCTTTTTATATATCATAAATGAGACGATGATACTAATAAGGATAATTGCTCCCATTAGTAGCAAGAAAATTGATTCAATAATATGTTCATTAATTATATTAGCTGCGTCAACATATTTAAACGGGCTGAAATATTTAAGGATATCCAAATCCTCGGATAAACCTGACATGATATTGATAAAGTAAGAAACAATCACAACCGCTAGTGATATCGATAGGACGTTCCTTGTTTTTCTCAAAATCGAAGAGAACATAAAGGCTAGCGCAGCAAAAGTTACATGCAATAACAGAGTTGATATGGTCAGCAATGCAAAAGTGCTCCACGGGATCGCTTCTTCTTTAGCAAACTGAAAGCCAATGATACTCGATATCGTGGATACGATGTTTAAGATTACTATATTGACAATCACAGCCATAAGCTTCTCCGCTACAATTTGGCTTCTTGACACAGGCTTAGATAGTAAAAATTCAATCGTTTTTTCATTTTCTTCTTTGGCAAGAATGTTTGAGGCGAGCATTGCTGCATAAATACTTCCTAAAAGAGTCGTCATCATGTAGACCTCAATGCCGTAAAAACCAATTAATGTTCCCAGATTAAGCCGGTCCATCCCAAACATTTGCTTCATGGATTCTGGATAGGCATCAAACAAAGCCTGAATTGACTTCTGCCCCTCGGCAAACTGAGGAAAAATGCTCAATAGCCAGATAATTAATCCCGCAAGCACCAAGCTCCAAATGATGAGTGACTTTTGCCCGCGTCTAAACTCCCTTTTAAAAATCATTGATCTCCCTCCCTCTATTCATAATAGTGCATGAATACTTCTTCAAGAGTCGGCTCTTCTATAAGCACATCTTGAACAGGTAAATCAATAAGATGCTGAAGAAGTGCTTTAATCTCCCCGCTATAAAGCAGAGTTACTTCTTTTCCATTTACTTCTCGTTTTAATATCCCATCCACTGTAAAAGAAAACTGTTCAGACTGTTCAAATGTAATCGTAATATTTTTCACTTTATTTTTCGTCAGATGTTCAATCGTTTCAACTGCCACGAGCTTACCTTCTTTAATAATCGCCACTCGATCACACATTTTCTGAACTTCACTTAAAATATGGGAGGAGAAAAAGATGGTCGCCCCCTTATCCCTCTCTTCTGCAAGGAGCTCGAAAAAGTGATTCTGAATTAAAGGATCAAGCCCGCTCGTTGGTTCATCTAAAATGATCAGCTTTGGTTCATGAAGCAAGGCTTGCACTATTCCTACTTTTTTGCGATTTCCAAAAGAGAGGTCTTCAATTTTCCGATTGATATCAAGATCAAGTCTAGCAGCCAAATCCTTCATTCTGGTGCTGTTAAAATTTCCATGAAAACGTGCCGAGTATATTAATAAATCAACAACCTTCATATCATCATAATAATGAACCTCAGATGGCAAATAACCAACGTTTTGCCTAATTTCCTTTGAATGTTTAATGATATCCTTGCCAAAAATTGTTGCACTGCCGCTCGTCGGATAGATGAAATTCAATAGGGTTCTAATTGTTGTACTTTTCCCTGCACCATTCGGACCGATAAACCCAAAAATCTCAGCTTCTTCAATGGAAAAAGAAACATCCATAATCCCTCGATTCTTTTTATAGGATTTCGTTAAATTCTTAAGCTCTACAATACCCACATCTAAACCCTCCTTTTGAGTGCAAACAGATATTGACTGAATAGTCAATTTAATCTTAATATCAATTGACTGATGAGTCAATATTTTCCCTAACATCTATACATATATGACGGATTATAAAAAAAGTGAGAACGCTATTGTAAAATCATTAGCGTTCTCACTTTCACATAAAGGCATTAACCAACCCTCGGGATCATTATCTTCATTTTTTCACAAGTGGATGTAGGGATTTCAAGGATGACCTCCGTTCCAACACCTAGTTTACTTTTTATATTTATTTTTCCGTTCATGCTTTCAATGATTCGAAAAACAACCATCATGCCGAGACCAGTACCATTGCCTGTCATCGTAAAATAAGGTTCTCCTAATTTGCCAAGGATGGTTTCACTCATTCCAGCACCGTTATCTTTTATTGAAATTATGCATAAATCTTCTTTTATTTCAGTTCTTACCTTTATTTGTCCTCCAATAGTCGAGGCTTCTATGCTGTTTTTTAAAATATTTACTAAGGCTTGTACAAATTTAGAGTGATCTCCAGAAACGTGACAAGGGCAACAGCTGGATATATCAAGTTGAATTTTTGCCTGTTCTGCCAAAGGCTTTACAATGTCAACAGACTCAGATAAAACCTTTTGTACCGATATCTGTTCAATTTTATCAGGATATGGCCTTGCAAACGTTAAATAGTCAGATACAACTTTATCAATTCTATCTATCTCCTGCGATGCAATTTCAAAAAAAGCTTCCCTTTTTTCAGTCGGAAGAGACTGATCTTCTTTCAGTAAATGCATCATTCCGCGAACGGTAGTAAGGGGATTCTTCACCTCATGATTAACAGCAGCAGCTAAATGTCCGACAACATCTATCTTAGCTGAATGTAGAAGCTTCATCCGAAGTAAATAGTTCCTCCTAATTGCTTCCAATGATAGATGAACAAGAATAATTCCTATCAGATTGGTAAGCAAGAAGCCCGACCAAAGTTTAAATGAAAACAATTCATTATTATAAAATGAAACCGTTACTAAAATGATAAAGGAAAACATCGTAATCATCGTTGATGCGATCAGTACTTTATTAAAAGTTCTCAAACGAAAATAAAAGGGTCGAATCAAGATCGTTATCGCGGTAAAAAGAAGAGTAGTGATTAAAGTAATAATCACACCAGTAGCTCCGTTAGTTCCTCCGGTAAATAGACGTACGAGAATCGTTTCCACTGTAAGTATAATCCCTACCATTGGACCGCCATAAATAGTTCCGAACCAAAGGGGTACTCTTCTCAAATCAAATTGAACGCCCCCTTCCACATAAAAGGAAAAGACCATACATAGAAGAATAGCTGCAGCAGATGTAAATAAGATGGCATATTTTTGGACAAAAGAACAGTTTGGTTTACTTTCTACCCAAAATTGATGAACAGTCATCGTAATAAGAATAACTAATAAGTTTAAGAGTAAATTGCTGCTTCCATCAATCATCACGCTAATTCCTCCCCCAATAAGATTTAAATTCCAACTCACTTTCCTGCTGCGATTTACCTTTTTCCAATTACTAGTGGCAAGAACAGACCCAATCTAACATAGGAAAAAGGTATGAGGGAAATAAATTTGAATATTAAAATAATAGCATGGATAAAAAAAAATGCCTATAAGGAAATTCCCTGAAATATTTATTTTAATCTTTTCTTTGTATGTATGAATACCTGCCGTCATGGACCATAATGAGTAACAGTGAAAAGCGCAGGAGGTGTAATGGTTTTTGAGAGATGAGTTAACGATATTCTATCGGATTTTTTCAACAACGAAGGAAGCGATTGAAAAATTTATGAGTATGCTGGATCCTGTCATAGAGTTTGCTAAAGATGATCATGAGCGACTATATTACCACCATATTTACGAGGAAGAGGAACAAAGACTTTCTCGACTGGAAATATTAATTCCCCTTATTGCTAAGTTCGAAGGCATAAAAGACGATCATGCATTTACCCCAACAAACAATGAATTTAATCGACTTCTGCAGGAATTAAACCTTGAAAAGTTCGGCTTACATAATTTTGTTGAACACCTGGATTTAGCACTCTTTCAATTTACGGATGAAGAACGGAGCACGTTACTAAAAAAATTAAGAACGGATGCCTATGCTGATTATCAGCAAGTAAAAGAAATGCTGATGGGAATAAATAAGCAATTCGACCATGATTATGTGGATCCACATGCCCATCATGATGAACACCATGACCATTTAGCCACTCCTGTCACGGTACAGGAGATGAAAATGAGTTCAGGAAAAAAAGGATTTACGGTAGGTAGTTTAAGATAATTTTAAAGTGAGGAGAAGAAATGAGTTATTCACCAGATTTGCCTTTTTCTAGTTCAGAGTACAATCATCTTCAGCAGATTGTCATAGATGCTGCCCGGAGACAGTTAATAGGGCGCCGATTTATCGAATTATATGGGCCGCTTGGCAGAGGCGTGCAAAGCATTTTTAACGATATTTACACTGAAAGCCATGAAGCGAAAATTGATTTCCAAGGGTCCTTTGACACAATTATCGAATCAAGCAAACGCGTTAATTATACGATCCCCATGCTCTATAAGGATTTTGTTCTTTATTGGCGTGATATTGAGCAGGCAAAGGTACTGGACATTCCCATCGATTTTTCCAGTGCGGCCAATGCCTCACGTGATGTCGCTATTTTAGAGGATCAGATGATTTTTCACGGATCAAAGGAATTTGATATTCCAGGATTAATGAGTGTAAGAGGACGGCTCACCCACTTAATCAGAAATTGGTATGAGTCAGGAAGCGCCTTTCAGGATGTCGTGGATGCCAGAAATAAATTGCTTGATATGAACCATAATGGACCTTATGCACTTGTCTTGTCCCCAGAGCTTTACTCCCTTTTGCATCGTGTACATAAGGATACGAATGTACTGGAAATTGAGCATGTTCGCGAGCTTGTCACAGACGGTGTTTTTCAATCACCTGTTTTAAAAGGAAAAACAGGCGTACTTGTTAACACTGGCAGGAATAATTTAGATTTAGCCATCTCTGAGGATTTTGATATTGCCTATCTTGGGGATGAAGGCATGAATCATCCATTCCGCGTTTATGAAACAGTCGTTCTTAGAATCAAACAGCCTTCCGCAATTTGTACACTGGATAATCCGGAGAAATAAGGAGTAAGTTTCTTGAATAGAAGGATGCTGACGGTTGGCTCGCTTATTCCGAAAGAAGTGGCAGCGGACTTTGTCGTTCATACGAAAAGCTTAGGTAACAATGATGAAAAAAAATTACCAGTTGCGAAAATAACACCAAAAATAATCGTCTCACAAAATGGGAAAAGTTTTGCCATTCATTTAGTTAAAGGAAGAGTTCTCTTAGATACTGCTCTCAAGCAAGGACAAGCATTGCAATATAAATGCCGCAAAGGAACCTGTGGCCAATGTATAGTGAAAATTGATGCTGGCTCTTTCCTTTTGCAGTCGCCAAATGAACTGGAGCGTAAGAAATTAAAGAATTCATTGAGTGAGGGATTTCGTCTTGCATGCCAGTCAGAATTCAGGGTATAGAAAAAAACGAGGCGGCGACCTCGTTTTTTTCGTATTTAGGCAAATTTTCTATTGAATTGTATTAAATTATCATCTACTGAAAAAGGCAAGGTGATTTCTTTCTTTTCAAGTACTTTTACACTAATATCCCGAACAAGAACCAATGCTTCTCTTTTAAATGTTGGTGTTACAAAGCCATCGTTAATTTCGCATAATCTTTGCAAGTATTGCAATGTATCAGTTAGCATGAGTTGCTTTACTTTTTCGTTGTTTAATTGACAGATCAATTTATATTCTAAGCCCTTCATTATGGCAATTTGATCGACATGAATACAAACATTCATACCTTCTTCGTCAATAAAGCAAAGGGAAACATACTGTCCTTTTGACTTGTCGATATTTGTAAATACGGGGTGTTGGAAGACTTCACCTGAAGTTAACTTCAGCATCGCGGCTTCCGCTGCTCCTCCAATTTTACGCTTATTAGAAATAACCGTTTCAATATCCTTCAAGCCATGCAGCATACTCATGTTGTTCCTCCCAAGAGTGAATTAACTTATTTTCATTGTAGAGAAAATGATAATCATTGTCAATAAGACTTGAACAAGAAGATCATATGCAAAAAATACCGGAAAACTGTATCCGGTATCTGGTGCAAGTTATTCTGTATACGGCTAATCTTTATGGAACCTAGATATTATGAGTCAGATTATTGGACAGATTTGGGGCAGTTTATCAGATTTCCGAAAAAAACTAGTTATCTAGACAGGTTTTGATGTTTTCTCATATTCCTGTCCAAATAAAATCATCTTCCCTTTTTGAACCCATTATTATAATATATCAATCCATATTTTTAACGCAGTTGCAAAAATTAATAAAGCTAATATTATTTGCAAAATTTTTGTATTTACTTTTTTTCCCGCTATTGCTCCTAAAGGGGAGGCAATTAAACTTGCAACTACCATAATGAACGCCGGACCATAATCCACCTGTCCAGTTGTAATCTTTCCAACTGTTGCTCCGATTGAAGAAATAAAAGTAATCGCTAAAGATGAAGCAATGGTCATTCTAGTTGGAATCTTTAATATAACAAGCATAATGGGCACTAATAAAAATGCACCAGCAGCACCAACAATCCCAGCCCCAAGACCAACAACTAATGCAAGTACAGCTGCTAGCCATTTATTAAATTTAACTTGATCTAAAGGGATATCATCAATTCCCTTTTTAGGAATAAACATCATGATAGCTGCAATTAATGCTAATATTCCATAGATCACATTAATTCCGCCCTCTGACATAAGCTTAGAACCGAATCCACCCACAAAGCTTCCAATTAATATACTAACACCCATATAACCAATTAAGGTTTTATTTAAGTAGCCGCCTTTACGATAGGCCCAAACGCCTCCGATTGTTGCGAAGAAAACCTGTACAGCACTGATCCCCGACACTTCGTGAGCACTAAATGCCACTAAACCAAATAATGGCGGGATGTATAGCAGCATCGGGTATTTAATAATCGAACCTCCTATTCCGAGCATCCCGGAAATATATGATCCGATAAACCCAATGAGAAAGATCGTTATAATAAATGATAAGTCCATGTTAAACACCCCTTAAGAAAAGGGAACCATTTTGGCTCCCTTTAGTTTTTACTCCCCTTTTTTAATCCAGAACTTATATACGCCGTTCTCTTCGTCATTTTTCACCAATTCATGCCCACCTGATTTTGACCATGCTGAAATGTCGTTGATAGAGCCTTTGTCTGTTGTATGAACCTCCAGTACTTGCCCAGCTACAAGTTCATTCATCGCCTTTTTCGTTCTTACGATTGGCATTGGACATGCTAATCCTTTTGCGTCTAAAAATTTTGCTGTTTCCATATTGTGATTCCTCCTGATATTTTTATTGTCTAGCCGCAGCATCAAGGCCTTCCACTTGTTATCTCACCGCACAGCGATTTGGACCAATTTCCATTTCACGCTGTTCTTCTTCGGAAGGGGTGATTTTCCCCATATTGGTTTTGCGAATTTCCTGATAAGCATTTGGTTGCGGCGGTAAGTTTTCAGTGACAAGCTTTCTAAATTCATTTTCATCTTCAATATTTAGTCCATGGTTTTTAGCGAATAATGTGCCAAGCTTTTCCGCAACACTGCCATCTTCATTTAATTCTTCAATAATCATAAAGTGTGCTGGCAGAACGATTAGCTCTTCTGATAGTTCACGATAGCGTTTGTATAAGCTTTCACGTAAATCCCCTACCCAGTCTTCCGCAAGTCCAGCCAAATCTGGTCTTCCGATCGAATCAATGAATAAAATATCTCCTGAAAGCAAGTACTTTTCATCCACCACAAAGGAGGTTGAGCCGATTGTATGACCTGGGGTATATAGAGCATGAACATTGATTGCTGTATGTCCAATTGTCACAACATTGCCGTCTTCTAATGGGTTGAATTCAAAAGTTACCTCGGATGCATCCTTTGGCGGCAGCCAGTAAGTTGCACTTGATTTTTCAGCAATCATACGTCCACCGGAGATATGGTCAGCATGCAAGTGTGTATCGAAAACATGGGTGATATTTACGTTCTTACTTTTTGCAAAGTCGAGAAACACATCTGTCATCCGAGTTGCGTCAATGATGACCGCTTCGCCGTTTGAAATAACCATGTAAGATAAGCATCCCTTCCCAATGCGGACAAACTGATAAATCTCTCCTCCGTCATTTAGATCCCCGATTTTGATGGGTTCTAAATGCTCGCTCCATGCCTTCATTCCTCCTTCTAGATATGAAACTTCCCGGCCGGCTTCTGAAAGCATTTCTGCTACAAAAATGGATGAGCCTTCTTTTGCACACGCTACTAAAATATCTTTATCAGCAGGTAGTTTATCAAGGATACCCTCCACCCCATCAAGTAAATCAAAGTATGGGATATTTAAGTATTCGAATTTTTCCCCTTCGATTTTCCAGTCTTGAAAATCTCCTTCATTGCGAACATCTAAAATAAATAATTCTTCTTTGTTTACAACCTTCTTTGCTGCTTCTTTAGCTGTCATGATATTTACAGACACCTCTCGATTACCCCCTATGGTATTATTTATTTTAAAAAAATTTAGCTTGGAGCCATTTTATTAATTCCGATTAGACCCATGATGTCAGGGACGCTCCTTGACACCCTTTCGCTCAGTAAAACTGTTCTGAAGGGCGTTATAAACACTTCTTAACTACCTTCCTTTCGGAAATACTGCCCTAAAGGTCGTTATAGACACTTCTTAACCACCCTTCGTTCTTGAAAAACTCCTCCCGCGGTCGTTATGAACCCTCTACACTAACTTTTAGTCTCCTCGATACCTGTTGTTTTGCCAGACCATTCACTCATGCCTGGGACAACATTGAATACTTTTGTAAAACCCTTCTCAGAGAGTTTTTGTGCAGCAAAGTCACTGCGATTTCCGGTACGGCATACAACATAAATTTCATTTTCCAGTTGTAGCTCACCTATACGTTCATCCAATTCACCTAGCGAGATAGAGATTGCTTGAGGAATATGGTTAAAGACAAATTCCGCTGATTCTCTTACATCTAGTACAACTATGCTCTCATCTCCTCCAAGCTTTTGTTCAAGCTCCTCATTAGATACAACATCTGGATGTTTTCTTTCAACAGATTCCTCTCCATCTGACTTTCTTAAGTAATGCTTTAGTACCGCCCCTTCCTCTAACGTTCCTAAATAATGGTGACCCGAGCTTTTAGCCCAAGCTTGAATATCCGCTTTCGATCCATTGTCTGTTGCTTGGACCTCAAGAACCTGGCCTTCTTCAAGATTCGTCATAGCCTTCTTTGTTTTCACAATTGGCATCGGGCAAGCAAGACCCTTAGCATCTAGTACCACGTCTGTTTTAATTGATTTCATCATTAAACCTCCCATTTTTACCCATAGGGGTATTGTTTGTGTAAAAAAATTATTCCATTTCGCCTTCCCAATCAAGCATTCCGCCTACCATATTGATAACTTTAAAGCCATAGCGTTCAAGCAGCTGGCAAGCACGTCCGCTTCTTCCTCCTGAACGGCAAACTATGATATATTCCTTCGATTTATCAAGTTCATGCATACGGAACTCAAGTAATCCCAATGGAATATGCTGTGCTCCCGGAATTTTTCCTGCAGCTACCTCATCCACTTCGCGTACATCAATAAGATTTAGCGGCTGAGCCTCCATTATTAATTCTTTCACTTCATTTGCAGTTAGCTGTTTCATTACATTCACTCCTCGTATCTTTAGATAAACAGGTTCACATTTCCATTTTCTGCATCAGCAAGATAAGCTGCAACACCGGCATATTCAACATTGTCGAGCAGCTCTTCTTCCTTTAGTCCAAGCAAATCCATTGTCATTGTACATGCAACAAGCTTAACATCTAATTCTTGAGCCATTTCAATCAGCTGTGGCAATGTCATGGCATTATGCTTCTTAATTACATCCTTAATCATTTTAGGCCCAAATCCGGCAAAATTCATTTTCGATAAGCCCATTTTATCAGCGCCTTTAGGCATCATTTTTGCAAACATCTTCTCGATAAAGCCTTTCTTAATCATCCGTTCTTCATCTGTTCGCAGGGCATTTAATCCCCAAAACGTATGGAAAATCGTTACTTCATGATCGTATGCCGCAGCACCATTTGCAATAATATAAGCAGCCATTGCTTTATCGTATTCCCCACTGAACAGGATAATATTTGTTGATTTTTTCTGAGTCATTGTAACCCTCCTAATTTTATTTTTACCCTTACCCCTATGGGTATAATATTAATGAAAATAAAAAAGAGTGTCAACCCTTTTTTAATCTATCTGCTTTTTACAAGCAGATTTACTGCTTCCTTAACTAATTCTTCTGTATTTCCCTCACCATTTTCTTCTGCATTTCTCACACATTCTACTAAATTTGAACTAACGATGACCCCAATTGTACGATCAATCGCAGATCTAGCAGCAGAGAGTTGTGTAATTACATCCTTACAGTCCTTTTCCTCTTCCATCATCTTTAGGATTCCCCTCAGCTGCCCTTCAATGCGCTTAACCCTATTTTTCATTTGATCATTGAAATCCATGATTATTCTCCTTTCTAATAATCTTTGCAGGGGCAATCTGTTAATGTATACCCTGCAATTGTATACCCTCTTTTTCTTAAAAAGCGGATACTCATGTTTCTTTCCAAATAATCTGATGCGATCACATGAATGGTTTTACTGGATATATCAGAATAATGCCTCTTCATATATGCGTATGGAATATTAATAGCTCCTGAAACAGGATCTTTATATGATTGATTATAATCTCTAACATCAACAATTTCTATTGAATCTGCAGGATGGCTGAGTGACTCCGTACACTTAACATTTCCAACTGGGCAGTATCTTATATACAAAGCACCAATAATGATGCTGAATGATAGTATAAATAAAATGACCATTTGAATCACCCTTGTTTATTTTTTTAATGACTAGCCTTATCTTATACCCCTATAGGTATAATGTCAACAATTAAAAAGAATCCAGCTTATACAAAGTTGGATTCTCTTCCTATCTTCAATCACTATACAAAATGAACAAGACTAAATAATAAAATAAGCTAATACAGATAGAATAATAGACGTAATCCCCATCGCAATTAATGGCTTTAGTGCTTTCGTACGCAGATCGCGAAGGCTGACATTTAGCCCTAGTCCGACCATCGCTGCTGTTAAGCACCAAGTTGTCAGAGTCGCTACTCCATTCATAAATCCATCTGAAACCGGAATTTTCGGGCCAAGTATATAGCTTCCAATTACACTCATAATGATAAAACCAATTAAGAACCATGGGAATTCAATTTTCGCGTTATTATCACCCGTGTTTTTTTTCCTCATCAAATACATGAAAACAAAACAGAGAGGAACGAGCAAGAATACCCTGCCGAGTTTTGCCAACAGCCCAATTGCCAGTGCATCCTGGCCGCCAGGTGCTGCTGCCAATGCAACGTGTGCAATTTCATGCAGACTAATGCCGGACCAAATGCCATATTCTACATCTGTCAAAGGCAGAATCGGACGCAGGATGGTATAAATAATCGCAAAAATCGTACCAACTAGTGCGATTATTCCTACGCCAATTGCTGTTTCTTCATCCTTCGATTTAATAATCGGCGCGATTGCAGCAATGGCAGCGGCTCCACATACCCCCGTCCCTACCCCGACAAGAAGGGAGATGTTTTTATCCGCTTTCATTAAACGAGCGAGCCAAACTGTTAAGAGAATCGCAAAAATAATGACACCTGCATCTCGTATGAGCAAGCCTAAACCATCACTTAGCACGGTTCCAATATTTAGCTTGAGCCCATATAAAATAATGGCAAAACGTAATAATTTCTTTGATGAAAATGTAATTCCTGCACGAAAAAACTCTGGATACCCTAATAAATTTCGATACAAAATAGCAATTACAATTGCCGATGCTAGCTGCCCAACATGATCAAATCCAGGTGCCTTTGCTAATAAAAAGCCTAAAAAGGCAATTAGAAATGTAAAAGCGATGCCACCAGCCCATTTTCCCAACGGGGCTGGTTTTTTTTCTGGCTGAATTGGCTCCTTACTAGTTGTAAGTGCTCTTGCGTGTGCTCCCATATTTTCACCACCAAAATATCATCTGTTCATTCAGCATAATACTTTTTTTACAATAAGAAAAATAATAATTTATAATAGTGATGATAAGTAAATTCATATAGTAAATGGGTGGTGTGAAGATGGATCAGCAGTTAGCAGTTTTTGTGATGGTCGCGGAAAAGCAGAATTTCTCTCGTGCAGCGGAAGAATTACATATGACACAGCCAGCAGTCAGTCAATATATTCAAGCATTAGAACGAACAATGGGAACGATTCTTTTAGAGCGCAGCAATAAATATGTCCGCTTAAATAAAGCAGGGGAAATTGTTTACCATCATGCAAAGGAAATTATCGGACTCTATTCAAAAATGAACTTTCTTATTGATGATTTAACGAATAAACCGAGTGGGGCACTTTCTATCGGAGCAAGCTATTCTTACGGTGAGTATATCTTGCCTCATTTGATTGCAAAAATGCAAAAAAAATACCCTCTGATCAACCCTTCCATTACGATTGGGAATACAAAGGAAATTGCTGAATTGGTACTTGGACACCAATTAGATATTGGGATTGTAGAAGGGGAATACAAAAATAACCACTTAGTCGTAGAGCCATTTGCTGTAGATACGATGAGCATTGTAGCTTCTCCTCAAAATAGGTTTGCCCAAATAAAGGGAGAAGTTCCCCTGACTGAATTAGAAAATGAAACATGGATTTGCCGGGAAACTGGTTCTGGGACGAGAGAAGCTGCTGAAAAAATGTTTTCAAACTATGAAATAACTCCAAAAAAACTTTTAGTGTTCGGCAGTACACAAATAATCAAGGAATCGGTTGAAGCTGGTTTAGGCATTAGCTTATTATCTGATTGGACGATTCGAAAGGAACTTTCTCTTGGGACATTAAAAGTATTAAAGGTGAAGGACCTTTCCATTACTCGTGACTTTTCAACTGTGTTAAGTTCTCCCTTTGAGACAAAAGCATTGAAGGTTTTCCTGGAAATTATTAAACAGAATACGAAAATAAAATAGAAAAGTTTTAAAGGACATACAACTAGTGATTTCTTGTCTCTATATCCTTTAACAGTGATTTAAAGTACATACATTGGATGATTTCTTGATTCTATGTCCTTTAACCGGATTGTTTTGGTGATGTTCTGTTGTGAATCTATCTTTTTGTTCTATAATAAAAGAGAGGTGAGCAGCTTGGCACGGGAACGGAAATTTTCGATTGATGAACTTTTTAGAACAACGAAGGAGTTATTGCTTCTTCATGGATATGAAGGGTTTACCTTTAGTCTTCTAGCAGATCGCCTAGAGATTTCTAGAGGCACATTGTATAAATACTACGATAATAAAGAAGAGCTAATTACCGATTACATGCTCGATGAAATGGAAAAGTTTCTTCTAAAGCTGCAGAAGATTACGGAATTCGATGGCTTTGAAGCCCAATTCAATGAACTCCTCGCGCTTATTTTTGAGCATTCGGAAATCCATCAAATTATTATCATTGCACTGCAGATACCAGCAAATATATCTAAAAAAGTAACATTAAATAAAGCAAAACTGGATGTACAGCATCTTGATATGTATAAACATTTACAAAATTTTATTGATTTAGGGAGAGCAGAAAAAATATTAAATCCTCAAATTCCGGACGGTCTTATCCTAGGCTTTATTTTTCAAACCATTGCAATTCCGAATCACACAAGAGTACCCGCTGAGGAATGGGTGAGCTCGATTAAAGAAATTATTTGTCACGGAATGTTTACAAAAAACAATTGACACTACTGTCACCTTTAAAAGATAATATTGGTGACAATAGTGTCTTTTATTTTTCATTAAAGTGACAGTTGTGTCACTAGCTTAAAAAGAAAGGGTTGTATAAATGAAAACCTTCCTGCATTTCATTACCGACCGAGTCACAACAAGAAAAGGCATGTGGATCACCCTAGCCATATGGCTTGTATTGACAATGGGCTTAGCTCTATTTGCTCCTAGCGCAAAAGATTACCAGGTTTCTTCTATCGATACACTGCCAAAGGATGCACAATCGGTTATTGCCCAAAATAAATTGGACACATATTTTAAAGACAATGATGGTCTGCCTGCTATATTAGTCTTTCAATCTAAGGATGGGGAAATTGAATATCAGCAACTTGCTGATCTTTTTGACAGGATTGCTGGGGAAAATATTAAAGGTGTACAGCAAGTTATTCCTTTATCCTCCATCCCTCCACAAGCAGCGGGCGGATTTTTCTCGGATGATAAACAGACAGCTGTTGTTCCGTTAATATTCGATTCTTCGTTTGAAATTAAAGAAATTAAACAATCGAAGGAAAAAATCGAGAAGCTTGTTAAAGATCATTCAGATTTAACCTTATATGTCACAGGCCCTGCTGGTATTGGAATTGATACGCTGGATTTATTCTCAAGGGCCGATGTCGTGCTTATTTTATCAACAGTGGGATTAATTTTAGTTCTTTTGGTTATTATTTATCGTTCTCCATTGCTGGCTCTAATTCCGCTTCTTGCAGCCGCCTTCGTCTATGAAGTGGTCATGCAAACGCTTGGATTAATGGGTGCAGCCGGGCTCATTATGAGTAATCAAACACTTTCTATTATGACCATCCTTTTATTCGCGGCAGTTATTGATTATTCCCTTTTCGTATTTTCAAGATACCGTGAAGAGTTAAAAAACTTTGAAAGTAAATATGATGCAACGCAAGCGGCAATGCGTGAAACTGGGATGCCTGTTTTCTTTTCAGGGGGAACGGTGTTAGCTGCCATGCTCGTACTATTCTTTGCTCAATTTGGAGATTACAAAAATTTCGCTCCGACCTTTGGAACAACGATGGTCATTATTATGCTCGCATCCGTTACGCTCATTCCAGCGTTATTTACACTTTTCGGAAGGAAATCATTTTGGCCGAAGATTCCTCGTGTCGGAGAGACCTTCATTCCAAAGCATTCCTTTTGGAGCCGGACTGGACGATTTGTTGTCCAAAAACCTGGTCTTTCTGTTGCCGTCATTGGGATCGTTCTCCTTGTTTCAGCAAGTAATATGTTCAATATGCAATACGAATTTGACACAATGAAGTCCTTCCCAGACGATATGCCATCAAGGGTAGGCTATGATATTCTTGAGGAAAACTTCCATAAAGGAGATCTCGCGCCTACCACTGTATTATTTGAGTCACCTGACATCGTAGCAGACGAACAGCAGGAGGCATTGAAAAAAGCGTTAGAAGGTCAGCCTTTAGTTAATAATGTCCGTATAAATGGAATATCAGATAACCAAAAGGTAATTAATTATAGCCTAACTTTCGATGAAAGCCCGTATGCTATTGAAACAATGGACGCCTTAGAGAAAATTAGGGATGACGCTAAGGAAATTGTGGCTAAAAGCCAAATGACAGGAAACCTTTATTTTGCTGGGGAAACGGCATCAAAAGTTGATGAGCGTACCATTAATGATCGAGATTTGATTGTTATTGTCGTATTAGAAACAATACTCATCTTTGGCTTGCTTATCCTTTTAACAAAATCAGTTAAAATGCCCATTTATATGATGGGGACCATCTTAATCTCCTTCCTGGCTGCTTTAGGTTTAGGAATGTTTCTAACCAATCTTTTCTTTGATATTCATACAATAAGTGACCGTGTTCCACTATACTCCTTTGTTTTCCTAGTTGCGCTCGGAATCGATTACAATATTATTCTAATCTCAAGGTATCAAGAGGAAAGACGAAAGCATTCCGTGAAGGAAGCAGTTGAAATAGCCGTTGCGAATACTGGCGGCGTCATATCTTCAGCTGGTATTATTTTAGCGGCAACCTTTGCCGTCCTAATGACTCAGCCGGTTGAATTATTATTTGTCTTTGGATTTATTGTCGCTGTCGGCATTTTATTAGATACGTTTTTAATCAGAGGTATATTACTTCCTGGGCTTATTGTTTTATTTGAAAAAGAAAAAGCAAGTAAAAGTAAAGCAAATTAATTTTTCAAAGCCGGTATCGGCAGCCTGAAAGCAGATGCCGGCTTTCTCAATGCCAATTTTTTCACATTAACATTCATAGGAATGTCATCGTCCTTAGTGCGGAAAATAAAATGTAAATACATAGGACGGAGCTAAATAATGAAAAAATGGTGGGTTCTTTCGTTTTATTTAGTGATCTTAATAATCGGTTTATTTAATAAAGATTTGATTTTTGCATGGATTCAAAAGAGTGACCCAAGTGACCTTCCCCTCATGTTTTTCCTTTCTGTATTGACAGCAGCCATCCCGTTTATTCCCTTTACCTTATTTGCAGGTTTAATGGGAGCAAAATATGGGGTGCTGATTGGTACATTAATCAATTGGACTGGTGGATTTTTAGCAGCCATTCTCTATTTTTTCTTAGCACGCATTTTCTTTCGAAACCATTTCAGTCATTATTTAAAGCGAATTAATAGAATTCAAAGATTTCAGCATATGCTTGAGAAA
>NZ_JBALOZ010000054.1:0-7193 GCF_036965125.1 Bacillus sp. JJ1503 | reverse complement strand
TCCCTCATACAAACTATTAGACGAATAAGGTACAAAAAAGAATCACTTTTCAAAACATATTAATGACTAATGTTGTAATATTCCCTACCTTACCAATTGTTAGCAATGATTTCCAGATCATTTATTCCTTAAATTCAATAGCATTTTAGATATGTATATCTATTCTCCTGCTCAATCATTTGAAAACAGGATAAAAGTATGTTTTTTGATCATTCCATTTAACTAGTACTATCTATCTGTTACTAAATTAGAAAGCAGAAAATTTACATTTTTTCTAAAAAGTTACATGACTTTTTTGCTATTTTTGTATCCCGATATTATTCAAATCCTCCATTAGAATAAAAGACACATCTGCTAATGACCCACTTCCTTTTCACTATAGGTCTTTTCGGTTAAATTCACTCCCCTTTCCTTTTTCTTATTTTTTCCAAAAAATACAAGAAAAATGTCAGTTTTATATGTAAATGAACATATTTCTAGTCGTTTAGATTGAGTGTTTACTAGTTCCTTTTATCTTGACCAGTCATCTTACTCTAATTCCTTTCTCTCATTTTAATCTAGCACTCAATTCCTCTCTGATTATTCGACATCTTTTTCGATTTTCATTCGCTAAAGTTTCATTAACAAAGGGTTTTCTTTCCGCCCTTTTTGGAGGTGATTATTTTCATTTAGCAACAGCAGTCAAAATCTTATTTACCAAAACAAGGAGGGATTATTTTGAAGAAGAAAAGGAATACGCGATTTCGTTGGTTTAATATCATGTTTATTGCTTTTTTAATACTCCCGCTTATGTTCCCAAACATGGGTCAAGCGGAAGCAAATGATTCTCCACATACTTCACTTAAGAAAGCAGCTCCTGAGGCTGCAAAAAGTAAAATTAGCAGCAAATTACAAGATCAATTCGCTAATCAAGATAAAGTCACGTTTTTAATTAAGTTCAAGGAACAAGCAGACACAGCCGCAGCAGCAAAAAATGCTGAAAAAAATGCTTTAAGTCAAAATGTAACACCAGCTAAATTAAAATACATGAAACGATCCGCAGTTCTATCCTCCCTACGATCTACTGCTTTTGAAACTCAAGGCCCTGTTGCAGAATTTCTCCAAAAAATGGAGAAAGAGGGAAAAGCAACAGATGTTGAATCCTTCTATATTGTGAATGCCATCGCTGTTACTGCTACAAAAGAGGTCATGGAACAAGTCGCAGCCTTCCCTGAAATTGACAAAATTCTACCAAACGAAATTAGACAGCTGAATATTCCAGAAAAGGTTGCCGAGCCCCCTTCACTTCAGCTAGATAAAAAAACAGAAGCTGAAACGAACTCAATAGAATGGAATATTGAAAGAGTCGGTGCTCCAGCCGTTTGGGCAATGGGAATTGATGGATCTGGTACGGTTGTTGCATCTATAGACACCGGTGTCCAATGGGATCATCCAGCACTAAAGGAAAAATACCGAGGCTATAATCCAGCCAATCCTAATTCTCCAACACATGAATTTAACTGGTTTGACGCTACAGCTGGACGATCTGCACCGTATGATGATGTTGGTCATGGCACTCATGTAACTGGAACAATGGTTGGTGCAGAACCAAACGGAGCCAATCAAATCGGAGTAGCACCTGGTGCCAAATGGATTGCTGTTAAAGCGTTTACAGCAGCTGGCGGTTCAGATAGAGATCTCATTGCTGCTGGTGAATGGATTTTAGCGCCAAAGGATGCAGCTGGAAATCCTCATCCTGATAAAGCTCCTGATGTTGTAAATAACTCTTGGGGCGGTGGTCCAGGACTTGATGAATGGTATCGTCCAATGGTTCAAGCGTGGCGTGCAGCAGAAATTTTCCCAGAATTCTCTGCAGGCAATACAAGAATCGGGAATCCAGGGGGACCAGGATCAATTGCCAATCCAGCAAACTACCCTGAATCGTTCGCTACTGGTGCAACAGATATTAACAATGGATTAGGCAGCTTCTCCCTTCAAGGACCATCACCATATGGAGAAATCAAACCTGATATCTCTGCACCTGGTGTAAATATTCGTTCTTCCGTACCAGGAAGCGGGTATGAGGGAGGCTGGAATGGAACGTCCATGGCAGGACCGCATGTTTCAGCTGTTGCAGCCATGCTTCGTCAAGTTAATTCAAGTCTTTCTGTCGAAGATATGGAAGAAATATTAATCCAAACAGCTTCACCTTTAACGAACGGACAATATCCTGGAACACCAAATAATGGTTTTGGATATGGTCTCGTCAATGCATATGATGCCGTTTCCTCTGTCATATCCGGCCTTGGAAAGATTAAAGGCCAAGTAGCAAAAGAAGGCAATGATAGTGAAGCACCTGAAGTGGTTCACGTTGCTCCGCAAGAAACATACGCAGGAATGGATCTTTCCTTAGAATTAAGAGCAACTGACAACGTAAGTGTATTAAACACAGTCCTTGAATACTTAAAATCTGACGGCAGCTGGGCAACTTTACAAGGAGCAAGAATTTCAGGAGACTATAAAGATGGAATTTACAAAGTAACAATACCTGGAGATGAGATTTCTGTACCATCCATCACATATAAATGGAAGGTCAATGACTTTGGAGGAAATGAAGTCGTAACTGATAACTTTGTAGTATCTGTTATGCCTGGCATCACCATAGGCTATTCACAGGATTTTGAATCTGAGCCAATAGGCTGGACATCATTTGGTGAATTTAATAGCTGGCAATGGGGAGTGCCAACCTCCGGACCAGGAAATGCAGCATCCGGCGAAAAAGTATACGCCACTAATCTTTCAGGAAACTACGATAACAGAGCTAATATGACATTAGTTATGCCGCCAATCGACCTCCCAGAAGGAAATGCATACTTACAGTTTAAGCATTGGTATAACCTTGAAAGAAACTGGGATTTTGGCCATGTTTTTGTCTCAACTGACATGGAAAACTGGACACAAATGCTTCGCATCACGGATATTACTTCCGGCTGGATTGACGGAGAAGTTAATTTAAATGAATATGCAGGTCAAAGAATCTACGTAGGCTTCAATGTAAAAACAGATGGTTCTGTACAAAGACCAGGCTGGTACATTGATGATGTGCAGCTTTCAAACACTGCCCTACAGGCTGCAAATAGTAATCAGCTAGCAATTACGAATCCTTCTGAAGCTGCAGATGACTCCGATACTGCTCTAAAGGATGAAAAGGTAGATCCTGACAAGATTGTACCTGTAAAAGAAAAGGTAATACAAAATAATGGCTCACAAAATCAGCCTGCCCCTGCTCTCCTACCATTAACCGCTGAAGTGAGCATTTTAGAATCAGGCAGATCCGTATTTACAAAACCTTTTGATGGCACATATGAATTTACACATGCATCCGGATCCTTTACTGTGCAAGCAGAGGCTTATGGATTCCGTTCCCAGGCACAGACTGTTAATATTCCTCAAGACGGTGAAGTGACAGCTAATTTTGTTTTAGAGCCAATCCCGCAAGGAACAGTTTCTGGTACTGTTACAAATCATGCTACAGGTCAACCTGTTGCAAATGCTACACTCCTTTTAGTAGAGGATGCTGCTGTACAGCCAGTAGAAACAAATGCAAACGGAGAATATTCTATTACTGCGTATGAAGGCAACTACACGTTAAAGGTGATGGCACCTTCATACTATAGCCAAGATATTGCTATTAGTATTAGTGAAACTCCATTAGAACAAAATGTACAGTTAAAGCCGTTCATTGGTTTCCCAGGTGAAATTGGCTATGATGACGGTACAGCTGAAAATGCCCGTGCCTTCTATGATGCAGGAAATGGCTGGGCTGTTAAAATGTCTCTTACTTCTGGACACAAAAATGCAATGGTAACAGGCGGATTATTCCGATTCTGGAATACGGAATGGCCAATTCCAGGCGGAACAGCTTTCAAAGTAGAAGTATACGATGCAAGTGGTCCTGATGGTGCTCCTGGTAAAAAATTAGCAGGGCCATTCGATGCCACCGCCTTAAGAAATGGTGAATGGACACATGTTGATTTAAGTGAGCATGGAATCATGGTAAACGGCGATTTCTATATGGTTTACATCCAAACTGCACCAAATCCGAATGCTCCTGGCTTAGCAACAGATGAAAATGGAACAAATGCGAAGCGAAGCTGGCAGCTGGTAGGAGGTTCTTGGTCACCGTCACCTGTATCAGAAGGCAACTATATGATCCGTTCTACGGTCAATTATGAGGTCACTGCACCTGTGATAACGTCACCAGCAGATGGCGTATTTACAAATGAAGGAACGGTAACTGTTGAAGGAACAACGGTACCATCTACAACCGTCACTATTTTCAATCATGGCGAAGAAGTTGCAACGGCTGAAGCTACCGAAGCTGGAATATTCTCTGCTGATGTAACATTGACAGAAGGTGAAAATATCTTAACTGCGAAGGTGACAACAGATTTAGGGTCAACAGATGCTTCAAATCCTGTAAAAATTGTTTTCGACCAAACGAAACCAGAACTAGCCATTACTACACCAGAGGATAAATCAAAAACAAATAAAGAAACAGTAACCGTTGAAGGTACAGTATCCGATGAAAATCTTGATTCAGTACAGGTTAATGGTCAAAGTGCAAATATAGCCGATGGCAAATACTCACTTCGTATTATTCTAAGTGAAGGTGAAAACATAATCACTGTTATTGCTCAAGACAAGGCAGGTAATTCTGAGGAAAAAACTGTAACAGTAAATGCAAAATATACTCCACCAACTATTGAAAATCTGCTTCCTGCAGAGGACAAGGAATTAAAGAAAGGCGAAACAGTCAAAATTGAATTTGACAGCGATCCTGGGTTAAAAGGAACTTTTGCAATCAGAATGCCATTAACAAACACTGGTGGACAGCTTTCTGACGCTAATTCACTTCCAATGACGGAAACTTCACCAGGACATTATGTAGGCTACTACACGGCCACATCAAACGTAAAAGCACCTGGAGCAGAAATAGAAGTTCATGTAACAGACGACTATGGAAATGAATCTCGAAAAATTGCTGATGGCAAGCTTTACATTAATGAAAAAAAGAAAAAGGAAAAAGATAACACAGGAAAAGGGAATAATGGAAATAATAGCAATGAAGAAGTAATTGAAGAAAACGAAAATGTTGAAAATTAAGTAATCAGAGACAGGCTCAGTTTTCAAAATGGGCCTGTTTTATACTTGCATTAATTCCATTATTCAACCTGAAAAAAGCAAGAGAGGTTCACTCTCTCGCTTCCTTCTTAACAAAAGCTAAAACATGAAGCACCTACGATGATAAGCAGAATAAACAGGACAACGATTAAAGCAAAACCGCCTCCAAATCCGCCACATCCAAAACCGCCACCATAACCGCCATAACCATAGCCGCCGTATCCAAATGACATAAACCCATCTCCTCCCTATCAATTAAAAGCATTTTTTAAATAAATCCGAACCCGCCACCGAATCCCCAAGAAGCACCAATAATGATTAACAATATAAACAATACAACAAGTAGAGCGAAGCCTCCACCGCATGCAATTCCATCTGACATATTAATTTACCTCCTTTGTTTGATTCCTTATATCCTATTCAATTAAGCTATTGTGTGCGATAGACGAATGCACAATTTTTGGGTTATTTCATTAGGACAATCTATAAATCTTGTATTTTCGCCTAATATTTATGAAATAGGCTAAATTAGTGATTGGTGTTGATTTAGCCATATATGTGCTTGTGAACGGGTTTTAATCGGGACGAAAACATTCGAGAACATGCTCGAATGGCAGTTTGCGAGTCAACAAAAAAAGGGGGGATCTAAACAGATCACCGCCCTTTCGCTAAGCCATATTCAGTAATGAAAATTAATATTTACTTATTTCTCTTTCATCTTTTGCTTCATAGTCATTCTTGCTTGTCAACTCATTCGTTAGCTCATTTATGCTCTGACGGATATTTCCCTTTCCGGAAAAGTTCTCGATCAGTTCTTTTACATCAATACCTGAGGATGCTTTAAGACTTTCTTGCATCGTGGACATTAAATTCGTTGCATATCCTGTGATTTTATTAGCACCGCCATTTTTTCCGTCACTGCCTGTATCAACAACCGTAATCTTATCAATATTGGAAAGCGGGGTTGCCACTTGCTTTGCGTATTCAGGAAGCATTTCCAAAACCATATCCATAATAGCTGCCTGACCATATTGCTCAAAGGCCTCGGCAATTTTTCGTTTCGCCTCTGCTTCAGCAAGACCTTTCAGGCGAATGATTTCAGCTTCTGCCTCACCTTGTGCACGTTGTGATTCTGCTTTAGCCAATCCATCCACTCGAACTCTTTCAGCTTCTGCACGAGCTTGGGCTTCAATTAAGTATTTATTTGCATCTGCTTCAGCTATTTGCTTTTTCTTGTTAGCTTCAGCAGCCTGCTCTACAGCATACCGGTCTGCATCTGCCTTTTTCTTTACTTCGGAATCATATTGACGTTCTCTTCTTAGTATTTCTTTTTCTTCTAATTCAATTTGTTTCTGACGCTCGATAATCTTAATTTGCATTTCCTGCTCTGTTACCTCTTGCTTTGCACGTGCTGTCTCTAAATCATAGGCTTGGTCTGCCCGAGCTTTTGCAATATCCTGCTCCCTGCGGTAATCAGCTATTTTCATTTGATTTTCTTTCTCAGCTTCGGCAATCTCTGTTGCTCTTTCAAGCTCAGCCCTTTGTGCGTCTTTATCAGCTTCTGCACGTTTGATCCGCGTTTCCATCTCAGCCTCTGCTGTTGCAATATCTGCATCCCGCTTCACCTGAGCGATTCTAGGCTTTCCTAAAGAGTCTAAATAACCGTTCTTGTCACGGACATCCTTAATTGTAAATGAAACGATGATTAAACCCATTTTTGCAAGATCCTGTGATGCGACTCTCTGAACTTCTTGGGAAAACTTATCCCGATTTTTATAAATTTCTTCAACAGTCATTGAACCAAGAATCGATCTCAAATGGCCTTCAAGGACCTCTTTCGCTTCATTTTCTCGGTCTTCCTTTGATTTTCCAAGAAATTGTTCTGCGGCTGTTGCAATCTCTCCAATGGAGCCGCCAATTTTAATGATCGCTGTACCATCCGCCATAACAGGTACGCCTTGTTCTGTATATACTTCAGGAGTAGATACCTCCAGCTTACTTGATAGTAAGCTTAACGGCTCAGCCTGCTG
>NZ_JBALOZ010000053.1:0-3094 GCF_036965125.1 Bacillus sp. JJ1503 | reverse complement strand
TTATATATAAACCTGTTTTAAACCTTTTATAACTTAACAATTATTCTTCCTTTTATCTTGCTCTCTAAAATATTTGTGAGAGTAGAAGGTAATTCATTCAGGGTGATTTCTTTACCTATATCACTTAATAGCGTCTCTGGTTTATAATCACTTGCCATTCGCTCCCAAAGAAATTTCCGGGTTGACATTGGACAGTATACGGAATCTATTCCCAGCAAATTAACGCCACGTAAAATGAAAGGAAAAACAGTTGTTGGAACATTTGTCCCCCCAGTTAAACCACTTACTGCTACAGCACCTCCATATTTTGTGTTGCTTAAAATAGCTGAAAGGGTTTTTCCTCCAACAGGATCAACAGCACCCGCCCACTTTTGCATCCCTAGCGCAGAAATTTTTTCGGGGGTTACTTCTTCTCGAGAAATAATTCTACTTGCACCGATACTCTTTAAATATTCATGTTCTTTGTCTTTTCCCGTACTTGCTACAACTGAGTAACCAAGTTTTGAAAGAATAGCTACCGCAAGGCTTCCAACACCACCAGTAGCACCTGTAACAAGGATTTCCCCTCTATCGGGAGTTATACCATTTTGATGCAAACGTAAAATTGATAATGCAGCAGTAAATCCAGCTGTCCCATAAGCCATTGCTTCTTTCGGTGTTAGACCTTCTGGAAGATGCACGATCCAATCTGCATTTAATTGTGCATATTCACTAAAACCTCCAAAATGGCTAACACCAATTTCATAGCTTGTTGCAATCACTTTATCTCCTTCTTTAAACCGAGGATCTTTAGAAGAAACAACAGTTCCAGCTATGTCAATACCAGGTATAAAAGGATATTTATTTACAATTTTTCCATTTGGGATTGAAGCAAGTCCATCCTTATAATTGACACTAGAATATTCAACATGAATAATGACGTTTCCTTCATTTAGGTCTTCAATTTTTAAAGATTTGACTTGAACAGAAAAATCATTATCAACTTTATCGACAATTAATGCCTTAAACTCCAAAGCCAAGAAAATCCCTCCCTAAAATAAATTAACTGTTTTCAACTTCCAATAGATAAATTTATTTCTTTAATGCTTGAAATTATATATGGGACAACGAGAAGAATAGAGGAAATAAAAATTAATAATCTCTCAACAATATTCATTGCGTTTAATAAAATAGCCTTGCAATTCTGAGACCACTACAAATATTCCAAGTATAGAAAAAGTTATCGTTATACTTATATCAATAACCGATCCTGATATTGGTAATATTTCAGGACCTTAGAAAATAATGAAGGGAACAATAAATCCTGCAACACCAAATCTGAAGGAAGTAATACCCGTCTGTATTGGATTAGAATAAGTCAATGAGGCTCCAGCAAAAGCGGCTACCATGACCGAAGGTTTGATTGCTGAAATGACTCCAAAATATAAAACAAACATAAGGTCAGCCAATGGGGAACACCCATTTGTGATCTTCTGCAAAACAGAACCAAAAAATAATAAAAACAAAAACAAATTTGCAACCGCCTTAACAAGTATGGTAAATATCCCCTCTATTGTTAAATAAATAACTTGGATCATTCTTTCATAGCTCATCCCGAATCCTGGAATTTTCCTGAAAAATAAGGACCTTCAAATACATACACAATAGAAAAAAAGCATTGCCCAACCGATAGATCGCCGAATAGCTTCAATTAACAACACACTATAGCAATTTCGCAAAGAATAATATCTGCCATTTCCGGCTGGCCTCCTCTGTATACTAGGTCTTCATGCTTCACCCCTGCCAATTCTTTTACCTTTAACGTCTAGCAAAAGACTTAATATCTGAATAAGCTTTTACAATGAAACTAATATAGAGAGGAACGGTCATTGCCATTGCGCACAAATTTCCTACCCGCACCTTTCCCTCATTCTCTTACAATTTAAAGCATCGTAGGAATGATAAAAAGTTTAAATAACAATTTGCGCTGATCATCCTTTAATAAATTTACATTTTCTGATGCACCTCCGCTCGGAAATACATTCATTGTTATTCCTTCAATATTTTTATTTACTAAATAGGCGTAAGCACACATCAAACCGTACCATGTTCCTCCCTATCCGGCTTTAAACACGGTAACTTTGCTGTCAGCTTTGTTAAAACCCTGTTTTTCAAAGATTGCCTGAGTTTCTTCATCTATTTTTACTCCCGTAAGCCTTTATAATATATCAATGAGTGAAGACTCAGGATGTTACAAGATAATTGTTGTGCTTTCATTTTCACTAGAGTAATTCAATTTAAGGAATGAATAATAATCTATTTTCACCTTCCACAAATAATTTTAATCAGCTATTAAATTATCGAATTTGGTTGTTATTATTTGATCGGCGCACTCGGTTCAATTTCATTTTCAGGTAAGCAATCACTAAAAGATGCATTGCCATTTTCTAAATGTGTTTTAAAACCTTCAAACGTCGTTCCTGGTTCTAATCTATAAAAAGTAAATTGCTCCTCCTGAGCTCTTGTATAAGAAAGCTCACAAAGCATACTAGGGGGTGCACACAAAACTTTTACTCCCCTATCAACCATCCATTTAACAGTGGCTCCTCTTCTCCCCTCAGTTTGCCCTAAAGCTGGATTTGGAGAATCTGAGAATTCTTTCGTATTAGTATCATAGATCCTTGCAATTTCTCCCTCAATAATTGGAACAATTGTTTCTTTGTCACTAGCTAGTATCATACCTATTAACATATTAATAACCTCCCGATATTATTTATTTTTCACTTTGATTATAGGATAATCATAATAGTAAGAAAATTAGGGTTTTAATTCTTTCAATAATTTTTACCTATCAATAAATGAAATAAGTATTATCCAAGCCTGTTTTTTCTCTTATTACTAAGATTTGTTTGGATTATATATACCGTAGCTGTTAAAATGATCAACAATGTCGATGTTGCTGCTAAAGTCGGATCAACATTATGCCTCATTTGTTCCCACATTACTTTTGGAAGGGTTGGATTGCTTGACCCAGCAATAAAGATTGTTATAACAATTTCATCTAAGGAAGTTATAAAAGCAAACAATGCACTTGCAATAACAGCTTGTTTTATAT
>NZ_JBALOZ010000052.1:11387-12959 GCF_036965125.1 Bacillus sp. JJ1503 | reverse complement strand
TTTGGGTTGTATCCAGTTTTAAACCAATGCACCGTATGCAGCAGTACAGATGGCCATTTTTCTTTTTCAATAAGAGAGGGTGGGCTTATTTGCCACCGCTGCCTGGAAAAAGATCCATATCATTATAAAATTTCTCCAGCAACAGTGAAGCTATTGCGGCTCTTTTATTTTTTTGATTTATCACGTCTTGGAAATATTTCTGTTAAACAAGAAACAAAAGCAGAGCTTAAAAAAGTTATTAACGCGTATTATGAAGAATATTCCGGACTCAATTTAAAAACAAAAAAATTTTTAAACCAAATGGCTAAATTTGAGGATATTCTATAATCAATTATGGTCTTGACATTCAATTTCGTATCGTATATGATTCAAATTATTAAATTAATAGTTGCTGTGATAAAGAAGAGTACTTAATTATTTAATAAAAGCGAACCTAGGATGGTGTGAGCTAGGGTATTGAAGGTTAAGGAAGGCACTTTTGAGCAACATCGGCATAAAGAGGCTGCCTATCATTGGCAGCAAATAGGGTGGAACCGCGGGTTAACTCTCGTCCCTATGCTTTTAGCATAGAGACGGGAGTTTTTTGTTTTTTTATAACTAATGAAGTGAGAGGTGCAGTATGAACATTCAAAATATGATTTTAACTTTGCAAAAGCACTGGTCTGATTATGGGTGCATACTCATGCAGGCTTATGATGTGGAAAAAGGGGCAGGAACGATGAGTCCTTATACCTTCCTGCGTGCAATCGGTCCGGAACCATGGAATGTGGCATATGTCGAGCCGTCCCGTCGCCCAGCTGATGGACGATACGGTGAAAATCCAAATCGGTTATATCAGCATCATCAGTTCCAGGTCATTATGAAACCATCACCAGACAATATCCAAGAAATGTACCTAGACTCTTTACGTGCACTTGGCATTAATCCGCTTGAGCATGACATTCGATTTGTGGAGGATAACTGGGAAAATCCTTCCCTCGGCTGTGCGGGCTTAGGCTGGGAAGTTTGGCTGGATGGCATGGAGATCACTCAATTTACGTATTTTCAGCAAGTAGGCGGAATTGAATGTAAACCAGTTTCCGTTGAAATCACATACGGAATTGAGCGGCTCGCTTCCTATATTCAAGAGAAGGAAAATGTTTTTGACCTTGAGTGGACAAACGGGTTTACAGTAAGAGATATCTTTTTGCAGCCTGAATATGAGCATTCCAAATACACATTTGAAACATCAGATGTAGATATGCTCTTTAATCTGTTCAATATTTATGAAAAAGAAGCACATCGTCAAATGGAAGCGGGTCTCGTTCACCCGGCATATGATTATGTATTAAAATGCTCACATACCTTTAATCTGTTAGATGCTAAAGGGGCGATTTCGGTTACGGAAAGAACAGGCTATATCGGACGCTGCCGAAATCTTGCAAGAAAAATTGCAAGAACCTTCTATGATGAACGTGAAAAGCTTGGTTTCCCAATATTAAAATAAAAAATGTATAACCTTTTTAAAATATGATAACTGTCTAGCTCCAGCGTCTAGCCCCAACGTACAGGATGTACTAGTGTCGACAATGC
>NZ_JBALOZ010000052.1:8968-11329 GCF_036965125.1 Bacillus sp. JJ1503 | reverse complement strand
GAGGTCATAAGCCAATCCGTCAATAAGGTTAAAAAACAACCTTCTTGCCGGCTTGTCTTATGCTTGTCGGGGCTGATCAAGCCGCTTGAGCTTTTCGGGTAAGGGAGGAATGGAATCGTGACTAAAAGAGATCTCCTTTTAGAAGTAGGATTAGAAGAAATGCCAGCAAGATTTGTTACAAATTCGATGAATCAGCTTTCAGATAAAATCCAAGCTTGGTTATTAGAAAAAAAGATAAACTTTGACCATATTGATGCTTTTTCTTCACCGCGTAGGTTAGCGGTTCTCGTATCAGGTGTAGATGAATCTCAAGAGGATGTTCACGAGGAAGCAAAGGGTCCAGCAAGAAAGATTGCGATTGGTGAAAATGATGAATGGTCAAAGGCAACTATTGGCTTTTGCCGTGGACAAGGGGCTAGTGTAGACGATATTTTCTTTAAAGAAATAAATGGTGTTGAATATGTCCATGTGAAAAAATTTATTCAAGGCCAAGAAACTATAACTTTGCTGGCGGAATTGCAGCAAATTATAACAGCTATGACATTCCCGAAAAACATGAAATGGGCTAATAATGATCTTCGGTACGTCCGTCCCATTAAATGGCTGCTTGCGTTATTCGGTAATGAAGTGATCCCATTTTCAATCACAGCGGTAGAGACATCCAATTGGACACTTGGTCATCGTTTCCTTGGAGACAAAATTGACATACATGAGCCAAAAGATTATGAAAAGGCTATGCTTAGTCAATATGTGATTGTTGATCCTGCTGAAAGAAAAAGCGCAATTACTGCACAAATAGAAACAATCGCCGAGGAAAATAATTGGGTCATTCCAATTGATGAAAATCTGCTAGAAGAGGTTACGAACCTTGTTGAGTACCCTACAGCTCTTTTTGGACGCTTTGAAGAAGAGTTTTTAGAAATTCCTGAAGAGGTTTTAATAACTTCTATGAAAGAGCACCAGCGTTACTTTCCTGTCAAATCAAAGGAAGGAAAGCTGCTTCCCTTCTTTGTGACCGTTCGAAATGGCGGGCATGAACATTTAGAAAAAGTAGCTAAGGGGAATGAAAAGGTACTTAGAGCAAGATTATCTGATGCAGCCTTTTTCTATAAAGAAGACCAAAAAACTGAAATTGAAGATTCATTAAGTAAGCTAAAAGCTATTGTCTATCATGAAGAAATCGGTACACTTGCTGAAAAGGTAAATCGTGTTCGAAAACTAACAAATGAGATAGCTGATAAGCTAGATTTTAGCACAGAAGATAAAGTAGCTGCCGACAGAGCTAGTGAAATTTGCAAATTTGACCTTGTAACAAATATGGTTTACGAATTTCCAGAATTACAAGGTTTTATGGGTGAAAAGTATGCTTTGCAAAAGGGAGAAAAACCTGCAGTTGCTAAAGCCATAAATGAACATTATATGCCAAGGAATGCTGATGACAGTACCCCAGGAAGCCATGCAGGTGCTGCACTGTCAATAGCAGAAAAAATGGATACAATTGCCGCTTGCTTTGCTATTGGCATTATCCCAAGCGGTTCACAGGATCCATATGCACTAAGACGCCAAGCTACAGGTATTGTTCAGACTCTAATAAATAAAGAGTGGGATTTGTCTTTAGAAAGTCTAATTGATTCTGCGTTAGCCTTAGTTGAAGAGGCTGGAATTGCTAAGAAATCTAAATCAGAACTTGCCGGAGAATTAATTGCATTCTTTAAACTAAGAATTAAGCATATCCTTCAAGAAAAGCATGTGCGGTATGATTTAATTGAAGCAGTTCTAGGCAATGAAATTGGTGCACTCCCATCCCTAGTAAGAAGAGCTGAAGTATTAGAAACTAGAAAAGAGGATAATGGCTTTAAGGAAAGGATGGAGGCTTTAAGCCGAGTTTTAAATATTTCATCTAAAGCTGAAAATCCTAGTGAAGTTAAACCTGATTTATTTGAAAATGAATTTGAAAAAAATCTGTACAATAAATATATGCTTGTCAAAGAAAAGTTTACTGCTCATACTTCAGAAAGTGACAAATTTGGTTTGCTCATATCTATGAAGCCTGAAATCGATCAATATTTTGATAACACGATGGTCATGGCAGATCATATAGAACTTCGGCAAAACAGGCTAAATCAAATGGTTTTACTGGCTGAATTGATTAAAAAGTTTGCAAATGTAAACGAAATTATTGTTAAATAACGTGGGTTTTCCATTTGGAGCCTGTTTCCAAAAGACAGGCTCCTTCCAATAAACTCCTGCCTTAATACTCATTTCTTTTCATTTATTCTAAATAGTATATAATAATTTTATAAAAGTATAACATTTTTGGTATTTGTCTAGCTCCAGCGCCAACCCCCGACGTACAGGACG
>NZ_JBALOZ010000052.1:0-8923 GCF_036965125.1 Bacillus sp. JJ1503 | reverse complement strand
GCGACAGGACAAGGAAAGCCTCGGCAGCGAAACATCGCACGACCAAAAGTGAAGCTTTTGGGAGGACGTCGCGTTTTTGTCGACCTCGAGGTCATAAGCCAGTCTGCCAAGAAGGTTAAAGAACAACCTTCTCGACAGCATGTCTTATGCTTGTCGGGGGTGGGCAAGGCGCTTACGCTTTTCTATTTAGGTGGTGAGGACAATCGAATTAAATAAGCGGCAAGAAAAAATATTAGAAATTGTGAAGGAAAACGGGCCAATCACTGGTGAAAATATTGCAGAAAAGTTAAATTTAACTCGAGCAACATTAAGACCGGATTTAGCCATTTTAACAATGGCTGGCTTTTTAGATGCGAGACCGCGGGTCGGCTATTTCTATACAGGAAAATCAGGTACTCAGCTGCTTACAGATAATTTAAATAAGCTGTATGTGAAGGATTATCAATCGATACCTGTAGTTGTGAATGAAAATGTTTCGGTTTATGATGCCATTTGCACAATGTTCTTGGAAGATGTAGGAACATTATTCGTGGTTGACCAGGAATCCATACTTGTTGGCGTTCTTTCTAGGAAAGATTTGCTGCGTGCAAGTATAGGGAAACAGGAATTAACGAATATCCCTGTAAACATAATCATGACAAGAATGCCCAATATTACAATGTGTGAAAAGGAAGACTTATTAATTGATATTGCAAAGAAATTAATTGAGAAACAAATTGACGCGCTTCCGATTGTTAAAGAAACGGAAAAAGGCTTTGAGGTAATAGGCAGAATTACAAAAACGAATTTAACAAAAGCATTTCTTGCTCTTGCAGAAGATAATTAAATCATGTACAGAGGAGATGGTGTTAAGGGATGACAAAAAAGCCAATCATCTATGTTGTGTCTGACTCTGTTGGGGAGACTGCCGAATTGGTTACGAAAGCAGCCGTCAGCCAGTTTAATGGCAGCGGAGTAACGATCAAGCGATTTCCATATGTGGAGGACAAGGTTCATATAGAAGAAGTAATTTCTTTAGCAAAAATGGATAATGGAATGATCGTATATACACTTGTTAAGCCAGATATACGCCATTATATTAATGAACTGGCTGAGCGGGAAGGGATCTATGCTTGTGATATAATTGGGCCGTTAATGGATAAAATTCAGCTTTTATATGGAAAAACACCTCTATTCGAACCAGGTCTAGTTAGAAAACTGGACGAGGATTATTTTAAAAAAATAGAAGCTATTGAATTTGCTGTTAAATATGATGATGGCCGTGATCCAAGAGGGATATTAAAAGCGGATATTATTCTTGTAGGAGTATCCCGAACTTCTAAAACACCGCTATCACAATATTTAGCCCATAAAAGACTAAAGGTCGCAAACGTACCGCTTGTACCAGAGGTGGATCCTCCTGAAGAATTGTATTTAGTTCAGCCCGAAAAGTGCTTTGGACTAAAAATTAGCCCGGAAAAGCTCAATTATATTCGCAGAGAACGGCTAATATCTTTAGGATTAAGCGATAATGCCAGTTATGCAAACATTGAAAGGATTAAAGACGAAATCAATTATTTTGAAAAAATCGTCAGCAAATTAAATTGTCCTGTCATTGACGTAACGAATAAAGCCGTAGAAGAAACGGCAAATTTAATATTAAATCAATACCACAGAAGCTTTCCAAAAAGCTAGCACATAATTCTGTATTATGTGCCTTTTTCTTTTTTGGCAAAAAGGTAACGGAACCTTTTGAAAATTTAAATTCTTCTTGATGCGTTTAAAACAAAATATTAATAGAAATAAGAAAAAATAATAGAAATTCAAGCTTTTTTATACTATAATAAAAAATTGTGATAAAAATGTTATAGTTTAGGTTTAGAGTTGAGTATGAACGAATAAACTATTTATTGTGAGAAGTCAAGTGACCGGAAAAAAAACAATTCGACATGATCAATTGTAATGGAAATGCTGCAAGAATTATTTTGTATCAGGATTCTGAAAAGCATTTAGACCATTATACCCGGCTTGATTGAAAATCTACTTGTAATTTTAACAGTTGCATGAGTTTAGGATGAATGTAGCTCATGCTAAAAGTTGCTTTTTGAAAGAAGGATTATGTGGAGTGATGTAGAATAATTAGAACATTAGGCAATCCAATTATCTTGGTTGATGCCGATTCTTGTCCTGTAAAGGAAGAAATTGTCGAATTAGCTAATAGCTATTCTGTTGATGCTATTTTATTGCCTCATATGCTCACATAAAAAATGATCTAAAGGGAGCTTCTTGGAAATTTGTTGACTCAAGTAAAGAGGCTGTTGATTTATTCATTATGAATCATGTGCAGAAACGGGACATCGTTGTTACACAGGATATTGGTTAGCATCGACACTTTTATTTATGTTCTGTCTCCAAAGGGGATTTCATACGATGAGAAAGATATTCATACTGCGCTTGATATGAGATATTTATCGGCCTAAGCGCGTAGAAGGGGGATACATGGGAAAGGGCCCATGCCTTACAGTCGTGAAGATCGTACTAGGTTTGTGAAAGAATTGACAAAGATTTTGTCGAATTTTGAAGGAATTCGCTAATTTTTATAGAAATATTAATTAATGGATTAATTATCTTTCTAAATTTGATGCCCTGGGTGTACTTTAAGAGGCTTCTTATGTATTGATTTTTTATTAATTGGAGTTGTTCCCATGGTAGAGCGTATCGCCGAGGAGAAAGTGAATGAGATTCGGCAAGCTGTCGATATTGTTGATATTATAAGCGATTATGTTCAATTAAAAAAGCAAGGACGAAATTACTTTGGTCTATGCCCATTTCATGGAGAGAACACACCATCTTTTTCCGTTTCACCTGATAAGCAAATTTATCATTGCTTTGGATGCGGAGCCGGCGGAAATGCCTTTTCATTCTTAATGGATCTTGAAGGTTATTCCTTTCAAGAAGCAGCTGTCAGATTAGCTGAAAAAGGGAATATTAAGCTTGACATGATTATTCAGTCCGCAGCCGCTCAAAGTAATGTTCCTCCCGATATTCAGCAAATGCTGGAGGCCCATGAGCTATTGCGTAAATTTTATCATCATCTGCTGTTAAACACAAAAGATGGCCAACATGCACTAGACTATTTGCTTGGCAGAGGATTTACGATTGAAACCATTGAGAAATTTCAAATTGGATATTCCCTTCCTTCTTGGGATTTTGTATATAAATTTCTTGGGAAGAGAAAGTTTCCAATAGAGGTAATGGAAAAAGCAGGTCTTATTATTAAACGCGAAAAAGATGGCAGTTATTTTGATCGTTTTCGCAACCGAATTATGTTTCCGATTTTTGACCGAAGTGGAAAAACGATTGCCTTTTCAGGAAGGTCTTTAGGGGACGATGAACCCAAATATTTAAATAGTCCTGAAACGCCAATCTTTAATAAAAGCAAAATTTTATATAATTTTCATTTAGCAAGACCTCAAATCAAGAAACTCCAGCAAGCTGTTTTATTTGAAGGATTTGCGGATGTTATTTCTGCTGATCTTGCAGGAGTTGAAAACGGTATTGGCACAATGGGAACATCCTTAACGGAGGACCATGTCTCCGCTTTAAAGAGAAATGCCCAGTCAATCACTGTTTGCTATGATTCCGACAATGCTGGAATTGAAGCGGCTTTCAGAGCGGCTAACATGCTATCTAATGCAGGATGTCAAGTAAGGGTTTCTTTAATGCCAGACGGCCTTGACCCAGACGACTATGTTAAAAAATTCGGTCCAGAAAAGTTTCGTCACGAGGTAATAGATGGCAGTCATACACTTATGGCGTTCAAGCTGCATTATTACCGCAGAGGGAAAAAACTGCAGGATGAAGGAGATCGCCTGCTTTATATCGAAGAAGTATTAACGGAAATAAGCAAATTAGATAATGCAGTAGAAAAGGATTATTATTTACGGCATCTTGCGGATGAATTTTCCCTATCACTGGAAGCACTTAAAGAACAGGAAAAACAAATTAATTTTTCAGAAAGACGGAAGACTAAGGGACAGAGCAGCAACGAGACAGTCAAAAAACAGCTGATTCTTCAAAAGCAAGCGAAGCAGTTAAAGCCTGCATATTATACAGCTGAGAGAAATTTAATTGCACATATGCTTGCCGATAGTGACCTTGCATTTAAGGTTCAGAATTTTCTTCAAGGAAATACGTTTAATGTGGATGAGCATCAAGCAATCATTACTTATTTATTAGGCTTTTATGAAGAAGGACACCCGCCAGATACAAGTGCCTTTATCAACTTCCTAGTTGATGAAAAGTTAAAAAGAATCGTTGCTGATATTCAAATGATGGAAATAAACGATGAATTAAGCGAACAAGAATTAACGGATTATATAAAACAGGTGTTTAATTATCAAAAAATGTTAAAGATAAAAGAAAAACTGCTTGAACAAAAAGAAGCAGAGCGGAAAAGTGATTATGCAAAGGCAGCCTTGATCGCAATGGAAATTATTCAATTGCGCAAGTCTCTATAGATTAGGATATTTCTTAAGGATTGTCTGTGACTTTGGAAGGAGGGGGACATATGGCTGAAAAATCAGCTCGTTCAAAAGAAGTTGATTCAGAATTGACCCTAGATCAAGTGAAAGAACAATTAACAGAGGTTGGAAAAAAGACGGGCGTTCTTGCCTATGACGATATTGCAGAAAAATTGGCCCATTTTGATTTAGATTCTCATCAAATGGATGAATTCTATGAGTTCCTTGGAGATCAAGGTATTGAGCTAGTCGGTGACAATGACGATGATGCCGACCCTAATGCTAAGGAATTAGCAAAAGGTGAAGAAGAGTTTGACTTAAATGATTTAAGTGTTCCACCAGGCGTGAAAATCAATGACCCTGTGAGAATGTACTTAAAAGAAATTGGCCGTGTTGATCTACTTTCTGCTGAGGATGAAATTTCACTTGCAGAACGGATTGAAGATGGTGACGAGGAAGCGAAAAGGCGTCTTGCTGAAGCAAACCTCCGATTAGTTGTAAGTATTGCCAAGCGTTATGTTGGCCGTGGAATGCTTTTCCTTGATTTAATTCAAGAAGGAAATATGGGCTTAATTAAAGCCGTTGAAAAATTTGATTATCGAAAAGGCTTTAAATTTAGTACGTATGCAACTTGGTGGATTCGCCAAGCGATTACAAGAGCGATTGCCGACCAGGCAAGAACCATCCGAATTCCCGTTCATATGGTTGAAACTATTAACAAATTAATTCGTGTACAGCGCCAATTACTTCAGGACCTTGGCCGCGAACCAACTCCAGAAGAAATCGCTGAGGATATGGATTTAACTCCAGAAAAAGTGAGAGAAATTCTAAAAATTGCGCAAGAGCCAGTTTCTTTAGAAACGCCAATTGGGGAAGAAGATGATTCCCATTTAGGCGATTTTATTGAAGATCAGGATGCGACTTCACCTTCTGAGCATGCTGCCTACGAGCTTCTTAAAGAGCAGCTGGAGGATGTTCTTGATACTTTAACCGATCGTGAGGAAAATGTACTGCGCCTTCGCTTTGGGCTTGATGACGGACGTACAAGGACCTTAGAGGAAGTCGGTAAAGTATTCGGTGTTACACGTGAACGTATTCGCCAAATTGAAGCGAAAGCATTGCGCAAATTAAGACATCCGAGCAGAAGCAAGCGTTTAAAAGACTTTTTAGAATAGAAAATCATTGTCAGAAAATAGTTTACTTCCTACAATAGAGGTAAGCTATTTTTTTTCCGCTGGAATGGACGTGTATTCTTAATGAATGAAACAAGAAAAAAGATCATAGTTAACGAAATAATTAATTGGCGAAAAAATCGCATGCTCCCTGAACATTATTGTGATTTCCTCTTAGCATTGTACACAGAAGGAAATGAACCGGAAAACAAGAAAGAGCCAGCAGCTATAAAAAAAATTCACTGGAAAAACCATTATTTATTTTTAATGTTAATTCCGTTAGCTCTATTTTTAATCCATTTTACTGAATTGTCTATTACTTTGCAAATGGCCTTTTCCATATTATTTGTATTAGCTGGGATTATTTTCACTTTTTATTTTTTTAGAAAAGGAATTTTACTGCAAATACCTTTAATTGCTTCGGCATTAATTTTATTATTATCTACCGTTGAATTTATTTCAAGATTATTTCCAGATAGACTTATGGTCCTTTACATAGTAATATTCATGAACTGTTTTTTATGGTTGTTAACAGGCTGGAAACTTAAGCTTCCAGCCTTTATCATATCTGGAGTTTTAGGGATAATATTAATAGTAATTTCTATATTTATATATTAAAAAGATTTTTTTGAAGTTTTTAAATGTTGAGAAAATGATTTTCTCTCTTTTATTTAATGAAGTAAGTGGAAGTTCCTCTAAATTCGCTGGAGTTTTGTCTGATTTTTGAATTTGGTGTAACAAAGTTGCCTTAAGGGCTTTTCCTTCTACACGTTTTGAAGTAGAATAGAAATTGTTTGTATAAATATTTACTTTATTTGAGATGTTCTTACATAAGGGAGGTATAAACATGAAAAATCCAGTAATGCCGTACATCTTAATTTTTGCATTGGGTATCGTTGCAATGTTCCTGATTTCCTTTAAAGGACTTGGTGATGCTGAGCAGCTTGCTGCTGAAAGAGAAGGCGGCGGTGAAAAGACTGAAGAAACGGCTGCAGCAAGCCCTGAGGAGATCTATCAAAAGAGCTGTATTGGGTGCCATGGTGATCAATACCAAGGTGCAGTTGGACCAGCTTTAACAGGTGTTGGTGACCATCTATCACAGGAAGAGATAGCTGATATTCTTGTTAATGGTAAAGGGTCCATGCCTCCTGGTTTAGTTCCTGCAGATAAAGCAGGCGAAATGGCTGCTTGGCTAGCGGAATTAAAATAAAATAGTTTGTTAAACATAAGCTTGAAGGCTAAACTTTGGCCTCCCCAAGCGCAAAATAAAAAAAGTCCTTTGCATCTGTAAAGGGCTTTTTTTAAGTAGATTTTTTCCTCGTGGGTGTTAAGACTTTGCAAAACCATACTATTTTTAATACTATTATAAGGATAAATCAACTGTGCTAGTAATAGTGGACTTATATTTTTCTTTGAAAAGTGGTGGATAAATTGAATACTGAGAAATTATCACAGCGTTTAGAGGCTGTTGCAAATTATATTCCTGAAGGGTGCAGACTTGCTGATATTGGCTCGGATCACGCATATTTGCCATGCTATGCAGTGAAACGAGGCATGATCCCTTTTGCGGTTGCTGGGGAAGTGGCAGAGGGACCGTATCAATCTGCTAAAAGCCAAGTTGAAGCGGAAGGATTAAATGACAAGATAAATGTCCGCAAAGGAAATGGATTACAGATAATCTCAGTGGATGAAGTGGATTGTATTACAATTGCCGGGATGGGCGGAGCTTTAATCACAAATATTTTGGAAGAGGGCAAGGAAAAGCTAGGAACGATAAAAAGGCTGATATTACAGCCAAATATCAGTGCTATTACGATAAGAAGCTGGCTTAATAAAAATGGCTGGGTATTAATTGCTGAAGAAATTCTTGAAGAAGATGAAAAAATTTATGAGATTTTAGTTGCTGAAAAAGGGGATTCGAAGGAAAGACGAGAGTTGGATCTGCAAAAGGAATTATTATTTGGCCCTTTTTTACTAAAGCAAAAATCAGCTGTTTTTAAAAAGAAATGGCTTGGAGAATTAAAGAATTGGCAAAGAATTTTAGCCCAGCTTGAGAATGCAGCAGCTACAGAGGAAACGATAGAGAAAAAAAATGAACTAATAGAGAAGATAAAGATGGTAGAGGAGGTATTAGATCATTGAAAAAAATAAATGGACATGAAATCATTCAGCTATTTGAACAGTTTTCTCCAAAAGGCTATGCCATGGAGGGAGACAAAATTGGGCTGCAAATTGGCAGATTGAATAAGCCGGTTGAGAACGTCATGATTGCACTGGATGTGCTAGAAGAAGTAGTTGATGAAGCGATCGCGAAGAATGTTCAACTCATTATTGCTCACCACCCGCCTATTTTTCGACCGCTTAAATCAATTGCCACTGATACGCCTGCCGGTAGAATAATTGAGAAATTGATTAAGCATGATATCGCTGTCTATGCTGCCCACACAAATTTGGACGTTGCTACTGGCGGTGTTAACGATATGCTTGCTGAAGCACTAAAGCTAGTTAATACGGAGGTCTTAGTTCCTACCTACGAGACCGAATTGAAAAAACTAGTTGTCTTTGTTCCAGAAGATAATGCTGACGACCTTAAAAAGGCATTAGGAGATGCTGGTGCTGGAGCGATTGGCCATTACAGTCATTGCAGTTTCGAATCATCCGGAATTGGACAGTTTTTACCAGGTGAAGGGACAAATCCCTTTATTGGCGAGCATGGAAAGCTAGAGTCAGTGAAAGAACTGAGGATCGAAACGATTTTCCCGGCTCAGTTAGAGAATAGAATCTTAAAAGCCATGTTTCTTGCTCATCCTTACGAAGAAGTTGCCTATGATATTTATAAGCTGGACAATAAGGGTGAAGTATTAGGTCTTGGAAGAATTGGCGAAATTGAGGAAATGACATTAGGGGAATTCGCAAGTCACGTTAAAAAAACATTAGATGTGAATGGTGTCCGTGTCGTAGGAGATCTCGATTCAAAGGTTAAAAAAGTAGCTGTCCTCGGCGGGGATGGGAATAAATACTTTACCTCTGCCAAATTTAAAGGAGCAGATGTCTACGTAACGGGTGATATGTATTATCATGTGGCACATGACGCCGTGATGATGGGATTGAATATAGTTGACCCAGGGCACAATGTCGAAAAGGTGATGAAACAAGGCGTAGCCTTGCAATTGACAAAAATGTGCCAAGAAAAGGGATATGCCGTTTCAATATTTGCTTCTGAAATACATACAGATCCTTTTCAATTTA
>NZ_JBALOZ010000051.1:23163-36593 GCF_036965125.1 Bacillus sp. JJ1503 | reverse complement strand
TGGTGGGCTCTTCAAGCATTGCGCATTGATCAGCTTTTGCGTCCCAACCGTGTCATGCAGGCAAGAGTACTCTACATCCTATTATCGATTGCCATTGGGGCGTCCGTAAGTAACTTTTTCCTTGATTATCTTCTATGGTCGAGGCAATTGCCCTTTATTCTTCAAACGGTACTTTAAAAAAAGATTTAACAAAATAGTAGATAATATGGGTCTTCGTACATGTTTTCAATTATCTTATTTTTAAGTACAATTCTATTTGTTGTGCTCTATTTTTGCATGTTTAAAAATTGGCATTAAATAGTTAATCCCAAATTTGACGATTTTGAATAGGATATAAGAAATTGGGCAATATCCTCAATTTTACAATTGCTTCAGTCGCTATGAACGCCACGTTCTGTGGCAGCATCCATGCTAGCAGCTGATAGGCGACTCAAGCTAAATTGTCAAAAAGTGACGACAATTCCCAAGTATGCTCAGCTCCTCCTTGGTAACAATGGTAGTAAGGGGGAGGATGTAAATATGAAATACTTGAAGATAATATTAGCAATTGTTGGTACTTTTGGTTTTATGGTCTTAAACTTTGGGAATAAAACGACTGTGGCCAAAACCGATCTCGATCTTATGAAGCTATCCTCAATTTTACAAGACGAAGATATTTTAATCATTGAATGGTCTTTGCATGCAAGAGAAAATATGGAAAGTCTTCAAAGCGTGGATGAGGTAAAAAGATATACAGATGACCTCAAGAAACAATACCCAAATTGGACTTGGACGAGTAACGATTTGGAAAAACAGTCGGAAACCGTGGCGGTTTTAAATAAAGATTCTCAGACGGAAACGATAAAGATTCTATCGACCCCCACAAAAAATAAAGTTCAAACGTATGTCATTTATGAAGTGAAAGGGAATGGCTGGAAGGCTGAATCTGAAAAAGAGATCAACTTTCTCTTAAATGGCAGAATTTCTGACATTTTCCATGAAAATACCACAATTTTCTCTTGTTTGAAAGGCGAATTCAGTGATAAAATTGATAAGACTTTGCCTAATGAAATAAACCATTTATTAGCTGCCTTTAATGCGAAAAAAATAGAAGGTTTACATGAGGAGAATTTCATATCGGCATCCGCCTATTCGACATTGTTTGATAATGCTATTCAAACAAAAGGCAAGGATATGAATTTGCAAATAGGTATAAGAAATCATGGATTGGGCGGAAAGACTACCCTTGTAGTTGGCACACCCATCCTAACGATTGAATATTAATATAGAGAAATTGGACGCGGAGGGGAATACACTTTGGAAAAAATCATCGTCCGCGGCGGAAATAGGTTAAGCGGTATTGTCAAAGTAGAAGGAGCAAAAAACGCTGTTTTACCGGTTATCGCCGCAACACTATTAGCAAGTGATGGCAAGAGCGTAATTCGTGATGTACCGACACTCTCCGATGTATACACGATCAATGAAGTATTACGCTATTTAAACGCCGAAGTGGAGTTTAATCATAACCAAGTCACTGTTAATGCATCACGAGAATTAAGAGTAGAGGCACCTTTTGAATATGTCCGTAAAATGCGTGCTTCTGTTTTGGTTATGGGATCCTTACTTGCCCGTAATGGCCGTGCGCGTGTAGCATTGCCTGGCGGGTGTGCAATTGGATCTCGCCCGATTGATCAGCATTTAAAAGGCTTTGAGGCAATGGGTGCTACGGTGAAGGTTGGCAATGGATTTATCGAGGCAGAAGCAGCAAATGGCCGCCTGCATGGGGCAAAAATCTATCTTGATTTTCCAAGTGTCGGAGCAACGGAAAATATTATGATGGCTGCAACCCTTGCCAAAGGGACAACGATTTTAGAAAACGTAGCGAAAGAACCGGAAATCGTGGATTTAGCGAATTTCCTCAATAAAATGGGTGCAAAGGTTAGAGGAGCCGGAACCGGTACGATCCGAATTGAAGGTGTTGACCAATTATTCGGAGCGGAGCACCATATCATCCCTGACCGAATTGAAGCTGGTACCTTTATGGTGGCTGCTGCGATTACAGGCGGAAATGTCCTTGTCAAAGGCGCTGTCCCTGAACACTCCACCTCATTAATTGCAAAAATGGAAGAAATGGGCGTTCTTTTTGTTGAAGAAGCAGAAGGCATTCGTGTCATCGGTCCAGAGAAACTAAAGGCAGTTGATATTAAAACAATGCCTCATCCTGGTTTCCCGACTGATATGCAATCCCAAATGATGGCTTTATTACTCCATGCAAACGGTACAAGTGTGATCACGGAGACTGTATTCGAAAATCGCTTCATGCATGTGGAGGAATTCCGCCGTATGAACGCTGATATTAAGATCGAAGGCCGCTCTGTTATTATGAACGGACCATCTAATCTCCAGGGAGCTGAAGTGGCTGCAACGGATTTACGTGCTGCTGCGGCACTCGTTTTATCTGGATTGGTAGCAGATGGCGTAACTCGTGTAACGGAATTGAAGCATTTAGACCGTGGCTATGTGGATTTCCACAACAAGCTGGCTGCCCTTGGTGCCGATATTGAGCGCGTAAAAGAAGTGGACGAAATCGTTGCCCCAGTGGAACGATATGTTTCAGATATGAATGCGTAGTTTTGTGAGATTAAAAAGTCACTTTTTGTGAGTGAATTGTTTAGTAAAAGATAATTTTGAGATGAAGCGCAGAATCCGTTCGTCAGACCTCTGACGAGTGGGGGTTGCGTTTTTTCTTTTTTTAGAAGGTGTTGTGCAGTGATTTGGAAAAAGTGGAAACCAACCCTGCTTAGCTCTCCGAATTCTGATGATATCTCGAAATTATTTTTCCTCCATTGAGCCCCTAAAGAGTTACCAACCTTTAACATTCCAGCCCAAAATTCTTGTCATAATAGCCTGTCCACGACCATAAGATTGAGAAGAGACAGACTTCTAAGGGGTCTAAATCACATATTATGGAGGCATAGTCATGACAAAATTTAAACCTTTCATCGTACTAGGAGCACTGCTTGTTTTCATTACTCTGCTGATTCCTTCTTTATTAGTCCTCCCTTTTAAAGACGATCAGGTGTCCGTAAAGCTCGGGAAGCGGTTAAATAAGGAAGACAGCAAGAAGCATACAGCGGAAACCTCTAAAGAGCCAGCTGTTGAGGTAGCGGTATTTCGAATGAAAAAAAAGCAAGTGGATTCGCTTCCGCTAGAGGATTATGTTGTCGGAGTAGTAGCATCAGAAATGCCAAGGGCTTTTGAAAAAGAGGCGTTAAAGGCTCAAGCCTTAGCAGCAAGAACGTATATTGTGAATCAAATGATGCGAGAAAATAAGTCAGAGCTGCCTGATGGAGCGCTTGTCACGGACACGGTGGAGCATCAGGTTTATAAGGATATGGATGAAATCAGAAAAACATTTGGCCCGGATTTTAAGTGGGCAATCGAAAAAATCACAGAGGCTGTCAAGGAAACGAGTGGGCAAATTATCGTTTACGAAGGCTCACCGATTGACGCCAGCTTCTTTTCAACAAGTAATGGGTATACCGAAAATTCTGAGGCTATTTGGTTAAACGCAGTCCCTTATTTAAAAAGCGTGGAAAGCCCATGGGACTTGGAATCGCCAAAGTTCAGCAACCAAAAAACATTTACCATTTCAGATTTCGAGAATAGGTTAGGAGTCAAGCTTCCTTCCAATAATACGATCGGCACTATAACGGCTAGAACTGCGGGAAAGCGTGTCGGTGAGGTTGAAATTAACGGGAAAGTCTTTTCGGGAAAGGATATTAGGGAAAAGCTCGGACTAAGGTCCACAGACTTCACGTGGAAGCGCCAGGGGGATCAGGTTGTCATTAACACGAGGGGATATGGCCATGGTGTCGGTATGAGCCAATACGGGGCAAATGGGATGGCCTCAGAAGGCAAAACCTACAAAGACATCATCTCCTACTACTATAAAGGCGTAGAAATTGCTAACTCCGAAAACTACCTTACTAAAGTATTAGCCAAAAAATAAATTGGTGCCAGGCACCCTGAAAAGACAATCTGTATGGTTTGTGATTTCAGGGTGTACACGTGAGTAGGCTCAATGTAAGGGATTTGGCTCTTCGTTGAGTAAAAGGCGAACATAGGAAGGTTTAATGTAAGGGTTTTGGCTCTTCGTTGAGTAAAACGCTAACATAGGAAGGGTTAATGTAATGGGTTTGGCTCTATATTGGGAAAAACTCTAACATGGGAAGGCTCAATGTAAGGATTTCAGCCCTTCATCGAGAAAAACGCAAACATATAAAGGTCCAATATAAGGATTTTAACCTTTCGCTTAAGTAAACGTGAACATAGAGTTGCCGATACCAGCAGGCAGCTCTTTTTTATGCCCAAAAGAACACATTTTATCCCAGAAAAAATTTATTTTTAAATAATGAATAATTTCTTTAATTTTGTCGAAAAATAATCCAAAAAAATATTTTTGCGGGGATGTATATAATTCTTCTAATCTGTTCAGAATGATTGCTGAGGTGATGATAAATGAGAGAGGAAGAAAAGAAACGATCTTCTCAAAATTCCAGCTTTAAACGCTTTTTCAAGAAGCGTTGGGTATTCCCAGCGATCTACATTGCAGCAGCAGCAATCATTCTAACCGGGGTTCTTTGGTACCAAAACACGAATAATAATTCAGCGAATCCAGATAGCGTGGATAATAGCGCTACCGATGTACCGGGGAAAAAGTTTAATGAACCAGCAATCGAAGTAAACCGATCTATGGAAAACATCATGATGCCTGTAAAAGATGTCGATGCATCAGTCATTCAAAGACCTTTCTATGACGCAGATGCCAAAGCAGAAGAACAGGAAGCAGCACTTGTCCTATACGAAAACCAATATCACCAAAACACAGGTATCAATATTGGGATGAAGGATGGCGAAACATTTGATGTCGTTGCATCCTTAAGTGGAACGGTTACGAAGATTGAAGAAGATGTGCTGTTGGGAAATGTCATTGAAATTGAACATGACAAAGGAATTGTAACACAGTATCAATCTGTTAAAGAGATCAGTGTCGAGGTTGGCAGTCAGGTTAAGCAAGGCCAAGTGATTGCAAAAGCTGGTGAAAGCATGTTTGATGCGGAAGCGGGTGTCCATGTACACTTCGAAATTCGCAAGGATAACGTTGCACTTAACCCGCATGATTACTTCCAAAAGCCATTAAGCACATTACAGGAGCTTAGTGAGGAAGATGAAACGAAAGCATCTGATGATCAAGATGCTGTAGATGAAGAAGCCTCTGAGGAAGATACAGAAAAAGGTACAAGCGATGATGAGAAAGATTCCGAAGAAGACACGAATAACGAAACAGAACAAAATTCTAAGGATTCTTCAAACGCATAATATAAGCCAAAGCCCTGCCGATTCGGCGGGCTTTTTGGCGTGAATGACCGCTATCCATTTACTGACAGGAAATTTCCTCGATCGACAATTTCTCGGGAAATAACCGGTAAAAGCTCATTTTCCTACAAAAATCCCCTTAGATCTGGGATGAGACTGTGAAGTGAAACCATTCTCCTTGCTTCAAATTTTTTAGAACACTATTCCTTAAAAACTGTCAGTCCATTACCTAAAATACAATATTTTTAGTCAAAATCTCCCGTTAAATACTAAATCTTCAAAAAACTTTCGCAATACCTTGTCCCTAATGTGTTTTTCGTGCATATATCTGCAACCAAGCTAATAGACTGATACAAACCTGACAAAGAGAGTGGTTGAGGTGAGGAGTCGTTTTGCAGATAGTATTGAATGTGCCTTAGGACATGTTTATTCACCGCAAGCTCAGAAAGTAAAAGCTTTCTGCCGTATGGAGAATTCTCCGAATATAGCCGCCATGCGGAACAGAGTATAGATCAAAGCGAAAAGCGAGTCTCATTTCGCACTTCTCACATCCAATTTAGGGAGGGCGAGTGGTGTGCACGATTACATCAAAGAGAGAACTATCAAGATTGGAAAGTATATCGTGGAGACGAGAAAAACAGTTCGCGTTATCGCGAAGGAGTTTGGCGTATCCAAAAGTACAGTCCATAAAGACTTAACAGAAAGACTACCTGAGATTAACCCTGAACTGGCGAATGAAGTGAAGGAAATTCTAGATTACCATAAATCAATCCGACATTTACGCGGGGGAGAAGCTACAAAAATGAAATATAAGAAAGAAGAAATTGAGGGAGAAGTATTAAAGTAAAACAAGAAAATGATTTTGTTGATTATTAGCCTTATGCAACGAAAATAAGATAGGTATGTTAAGGCGGATTGATCCTCAACAATATTTATTAGCAAAGCCAACAAAAAATGCAGTCAGGCGCCAAAAAAAAGGCTCTGGCTGCATTTTTTTCTTTTACGACAAAAATCTTCAAAAACCCACACATATTCTGACAAAAAATTATTTAATTCGCCTTGAGTGTGGTAGAATATAGAATTAGGATAGAACTTGATTCGTATAATCAAAAAGGTCTACAACTAGGTGAGTTAGGTAAGTGGAGTGCTTCATTTTTTCTGGAGCATAAGTTGAAGAATTTTAAATATAGCGAGGTTCGCTTAATATAGCTAAATGCATAAGGCGTGTACTGGGCAGACCTGGCCTGGTGCTTAATTATGTCCATGAGCAGGTGGCGGACAATGCAGGCCAGTAGTCAAGGAGGAAAGATGAGAGAATGTTTGCAAGGGATATTGGAATTGACTTAGGAACGGCTAACGTGCTGATTCACGTGAAGGGCCGCGGAATTGTTTTGAATGAGCCGTCTGTGGTAGCAATTGATAAGAACACGAATAAGGTTTTGGCAGTAGGTGAGGAAGCGCGCAGAATGGTGGGACGGACGCCTGGCAATATCGCAGCTATTCGCCCGCTTAGAGATGGAGTTATAGCGGATTTTGACGTAACAGAAGCTATGCTGAAGCATTTTATTAACAAATTGAATGTGAAAGGCTTTTTATCAAAGCCACGCATTCTAATTTGCTGCCCAACGAACATCACAAGTGTGGAGCAAAAGGCGATTAAAGAAGCGGCAGAAAAGAGTGGCGGTAAGAAGATCTATTTAGAGGAAGAGCCTAAGGTAGCCGCGATTGGCGCCGGTATGGATATCTTCCAGCCAAGCGGAAACATGGTCGTTGACATTGGTGGGGGAACGACAGATGTTGCGGTTTTATCTATGGGTGACATCGTAACCTCTTCTTCGATTAAAATGGCAGGAGATGCCTTCGACAGTGAGATTCTGCAATATATTAAGCGCGAGTACAAGCTATTAATCGGGGAAAGAACCGCTGAGAATATTAAAACAACCATTGGAACCGTATTCCCAGGATCAAAGAGCGAGGAATTGGATATTCGCGGACGCGATATGGTATCAGGCCTTCCAAGAACGATCACAGTTCGTTCAGAAGAAATTGAACGTGCTTTAAGGGAATCTGTAGCGGTCATCGTACAGGCGGCAAAAAGTGTTCTTGAACGGACGCCACCTGAACTATCTGCTGATATTATCGATCGCGGTGTTATTCTAACAGGCGGGGGCGCGCTTCTCCATGGCATCGACACCCTTCTTGCCGAAGAATTGAAAGTACCTGTCTTAATAGCTGAAAACCCAATGGATTGCGTAGCGATTGGAACGGGTATTATGCTAGATAATATTGACAAGCTTCCGAAGCGCAAGCTTGGATAAATTTTAAGTGAAAAATAACAAAATCGAGTATGAAATCATCGAGGTTTTATGCTCGATTTTTTATCTTAGGCTGCTTTAGAAAATGGTAAAATAATAATATCTGCAAAAATTCTTACTTTTTATAATGTTTATTTTGAAGATTTTTTCTATAATAGAAGTAATGCTAATAAATATATTCCGTTTCCAAACGGATGCTTATACATATTTTTCAAAAGTTTTCTAATGAGGTGAACTTATGTTCAGAGGGTTTTATACAGTAGCCTCCGGGATGGTGGCACAGCAGAAAAGAACAGAAATGCTGACGAATAATATGGCGAATGCGAATACACCAGGCTTTAAGGCTGATCAATCTGCCTTGCGTGCGTTTCCGGAAATGCTGTTGCAGCGATTTGACCAGGAAGTGATCCCAACGGAAGACGGGCTTCGTCTGCCTTTCAATCGAAGGATTGGCGCTTTGAATACAGGGGTTTATATGCAGGAAGCGATGCCGGCTTTTTTGCAGGGTGATTTAAAAGAAACAGGCATTAAAACGGACATGGCTTTACTGGATGTGTCTTTGCCTGTTAACGGCAGTGTGTTTTTTACAATAGCGGGTCCAAATGGGGAACAGCAATATACACGAAATGGAAACTTTACTGTGGATGGACAAGGCTTTTTAACAACCGCAAGCGGCCATTTTGTATTGAATGAAGCGGGGAATCGCATTCAGCTGACTAGTGATCGATTTACGCTTAATGAAAATGGTGTGTTGACAGGTGAGGGCGGAGAAACCGCAAGACTGGGAATCGCGTTCGCGGAGGACGCAAACCGCCTTATGAAGCAAGGAGACGGGTTATTTCGAACAGAGGACGGCAATCAGCTTCCGAGTGCTTACAATGCGGCAGGAGTCCAATTTAAGCTTCAGCAAGGGTTTGTAGAGCGTTCTAATGTGGATGTTGGTAGAACGATGACAGAAATGCTATCAGCCTACAGATCGTTTGAGGCGAATCAGAAGGTGCTTCAAGCCTATGACCGGAGTATGGAAAAAGCTGCGAATGAAATAGGTCGTATCGGTTAATTTTTGGGATGCAACTAAATTTTTTCCGGCAAAGGGGGATGAATGATGAATAGAACGATGATTACGGCACAGAATACATTAACCCAGCTGCAAAAACAAATGGATATTGTCAGTCATAATATGGCAAATATCGATACAACGGGCTATAAGCGCAGAGAAGCGAATTTCACGGATTTGCTTTTTCAGCAGTTTAATAATCAGACACTCCCTCAATTAGAGGTCAATCGATTAACACCTAACGGAATTCGTCAAGGAGTTGGGGCCAAGCTTGCTCAATCGCAAATCGTAGGGAGCCAGGGTAGCTTGAAGAATACAGACCGTTCGCTTGATATGGCCATGACTGCAGAGGGCCAGTATTTTAAAGTGCTCGAGCAAGGGGAGAATGGCTCGGCCATCCGCTATACGAGGGACGGCGCCTTTTACTTAACTCCATTATCAGCAAATGAAAACATGCTTGTCACGAGCAATGGCTATCCGGTTTTGGATGAAAACAATAATCCAATTACTGTTAGTAATAATGTGAAGGAATTTACTTTACAGGACGAAGGCCGACTGGTTGCCTCCTTGGAGGATGGCCGTACAAGTGAATTTAATCTTGGTGTCGTTCATATTAAGAAATCGCAATTTCTTGAGCAAAAAGGAGAAAATCTCCTCGGTCTGCCGGAAAATATGGCTGTACTAAATACGCCAGTGGATGATATTTTAACTGATCTTAATGGTCCTTTAAGAAATCAAATTTCCATGCAGCAGCGCGCCTTGGAGCAGTCAAATGTGGATATGTCCAAGGAGATGACCGAGCTCATTAATCTTCAGCGTTCTTATCAATTCCAGTCCAGATCTGTCTCCATCGCTGACCAAATGATGGGGCTCATCAACGGAATTCGTTAAAAGGGGAATAAACATGTCAATCAACAACAATAATCAAGAAGCAGCGAAATCACGTGAACAATTAAAAAAAGAACGCACAACCATGGCGGAAAAGAGACGCAATCGCCGTATTCGGGTGCGCATGATTCCGATTTGGCTGCGGATTATCATTGTTGCTGTTTTAATTACTCTAAGCGGTATAGCAGGAGCAGCCTTCGGGTATGGTGTAATGGGAGGCGGCAATGCAAAAGATATATTCCAGAAGTCTACCTGGACGCATATTGTCGACCTTGTAGAACGAGAATAAAAGGGGCATAGGCCTCTTTTTTTTGGACTTGTGAGGGGGGCTTAGAGGAAATTGGCTGACAAACCAACAAAATAGGCAGACAAATTGCCAGAAATGGCTGGCAACTACAAAATAAACTCCCACCTCACGATTTCAAACTTCCCGTATGCTTCTTTTTTTAGTACAATAAACTATAACCTAATATTAGTAGGAGGTACTAATTATGCTAAATATTGAACAAATTAAAGAAATCATTCCTCACCGCTATCCTTTTTTACTCGTGGATCGTATTCTTGAGGTAGAGGAAGGTCATAAAGCAGTCGGAATTAAAAACGTAACGGCCAATGAGGAGTTTTTCAACGGGCATTTTCCTGATTATCCGGTTATGCCGGGTGTTCTGGTTGTCGAGGCGCTAGCTCAGGTGGGAGCTGTTGCGATGCTGAAAAAAGAAGAAAATCGCGGACGTCTAGCTCTTTTTGCTGGAATTGATAAATGCCGTTTTAAAAGACAAGTGAAGCCAGGTGACCAATTGCGTCTAGAGGTTGAAATGATTCGGTTTAAGGGGCCAATGGGCAAAGGAAAAGCAATTGCGACTGTCGACGGAGAGCTTGTGTGCGAAACTGAAATCATGTTTGCTTTGCAGTAGGTTTTTGTTAAAATTGACGAAATGTTTTCTAAGAAAGCCAGCATATAAATTGCTGGCTTTCTTTTTTTTTATGCAAGTTGCAGACGATTTTGGGAATTATAACAGGAGACCCGTAAAAAAGGTCAACTTAAAAAAACATATTTGAAAGGAGCTTTTTCGAATGAACAAAAAGCTTTTAAACCTAATTGGCGGTTCTGTTCTTGCAGCGTTGCTTTTAGCCGGTTGTGCAACCAATGATCAAGAACCCCCTCCGCCAAACAACAACGACAATAACAATGGGGTCATCAATGATGACAACAATTTAGACAGAAATAATGATTTGAACGACAACAACGGCATGAACGACAACAACAATAATGACAATCTTGACCTTAATGATAATGATAATGATAATGATAATAAGTAGATAATATGTGAAGGGGCAACTCCACGTCAATTTCTTGGCTTGGAGTTGCCCTATTTTAATCACCTTTAGCAGCAGTAATCTGAGGCTTTCCACGGAGAATGGTCTTAAATTCCTTCAATAGCTCATCCCCTGTTAAACCCTGATCAATGAGTTTTTTCAAAACTATTTCCGCATAATCATAATTCGTTTTCTTCAGTTTGCCTTCAAAAAGAATACTTATATGATCAGTCAAAGGTTTAATGGTGACAATCTTGATTTGGAAGGCGGCTGGGCTGTTTTCCTTTTTCGTGATGACAACTTGAACAATGATATCTTCGCCTTGCTTGGACAACTTCTGAAAATAATCATTATACGTATTGTTCACATAGGCCTCTAGCATCCAAGTATTCTGATCGTTCTCTTGATTAATAATTAACCCGTCAATCAGGTCGATATCTACCAATGAATCATCCTCGACAACTTGCAGCGAGATGAGTTTAAACGTCTTCATCCTTTTCCTCCCGTCCGTATGGCTTATTGAAAGTATAACATAGACCTATTTGGTAATCGAATTTGGCAGGAATACAAAAGCATTTTGATTTGTCGAATTTTCTTTAGTAAAATGTCTAATTTTGCATTTTTAAAGCATTTTTCAATTTGGAGTGAACCTTTATACCCATTAAAACTGACTTTTTCCTACAAAAATACCCCTCATAATTCAATTTTTGACTTTTTACTCTAATGCTATTCAGGGGATAAGATAAGAGCATGTTGGAGAGAGGAGAGAAATGAATGATCAATCAAGTAACGTTAGTAGGCAGATTGACCAAGGACCCGGAGATCAAAAGAACACCCGAGGGAACAGCAGTGACCAACGTAACCTTGGCCGTAAACCGTCAGTACCGCAATCAGCAAGGAGAAATAGGGGCGGATTTTGTTCAATGCACCCTATGGAGAAAGACAGCTGAAAATACATCGCGCTATTGCCGTAAGGGCTCTTTAATTGGAATTACCGGCAGGATTCAGACAAGATATTATGACAATCAAGAAGGAATCAGGGTTTATGTAACCGAGGTGTTAGCAGATTCTGTGAGATTTCTCGAACAAAAGCGTTCAGAAGAGGCATATATCCCCGCAGGAATGGAGGCTTAGAATTGAACAAAGAGAGGGAATTAGAAAGCCTAGTTGAGGCATTAATAAGAATGTTGGGCAAATCCAACGAAAGAGTAAACGACTTAACCAATCGGGTCAATCAATTAGAAGTCATCCTCCGCGAGTCATTATTGCCCGTCTATCACCCTGTTCACCAAACTGATCCTAAGGTGATTTCGGAAAAATACCCTTCATGAGTGTTCCTCAGGTTTTCAATTCACCTTTCCCCCTCATAGAGAGAATCAATACATTCCCCATCCCCCACTATTTCCGGCGCATATCGCGCCGGTTTTTGTTTACTTTTGTTTCATTCCTAGTATAAGAAACTGAACTACCCTAATTGTTTGGGCTTTCGTCTTTTCATCAAAATTATATAGCTCCAAGAGTGATTTCTTAATCATATCCAAATCATGATCAATAGGGCCCTTTTTTAAAATATAAGTATCCGATCCAATGTCTCGTTTCTCACTGTTATTAATTTTAGCGAGCTGAAGAAGAGTCTGGTAGTTCGGAATAATTTCCCCCGTTTCACATTTGCTAATGGTAGACCGATGAACATTCAGTGAATTTGCTACTAAACACAGGCATCCAATTTCGCTCATTCCTAAGCTTCCTAAAAACATGTACTCACCGCTTTTCACAAGTTCTTTTTCTTTAAACTTAACGGCAAAATGATTGAAAGGGGATTTGTGTTACTGTTAGTCACGCGTATGAATGAGAAAATTTACAAAAAAGAGTGAAAAAGTAAAATTTTGTAGGTTTATTGGGGATTATTTAAAGGGATTTAGTGAAACCTGTCGAATTTAACTAGGTAAATAGTCCTGATAGTGTGTTAGGGTGGAATAGGAGTGGTTTGATGTGTCATTTAAAAAAGAAAACAAGTTAGCAGCGTCATTTTATTTTTGTAGGGAGCAATTCAGTAAGAAACATCTAAATATTAATTACCAACCCGGTTTTTTTGACGCCCTCAAGTTAATTAACCTCCAAAAACCGAAATCATATCAAAAAGTTCCTCTTAGAAAAAATACAATCCTCCGTTTTTACTACCTAGAAAATAACACTCAACAATCAATCGATTATTTATTTGATTTCAAAAAAGGCTCCATAGAGGTGAGGAAACCCAGAACAATATCCGCCAATTATCGTTACTTATCCTGTTTTTTAATTAAAGAAGGGAACCGTGTATCATATATGGCGTATCGGCCAAATGCATCAAATAAAGTAGCCATAAAAAAACAGCCGCCAAGTCTTGATGGTGATCAGACGATTGGCAGCTAAGGCTGGAGAGGGGATTGGATGTGGACAGGTTTTTGGTTAAATGCGAAAACCTGTCCAGTAAGTTAGGTTACTTGGACAGGTTT
>NZ_JBALOZ010000051.1:17385-23052 GCF_036965125.1 Bacillus sp. JJ1503 | reverse complement strand
ACTTGGACAGGTTTTGTGAAAAGCACGAAAAGCTGTCCAACAAGTCCGGTTACTCGGACAGGTTTTTTGAAAACCTCGAAAACCTGTCCAACAAGTCAGTTTACTCGGACAGGTTTTATGAAAAGTACGAAAAGCTGTCCATCAAGTTAGGTTACTCGGACAGGTTTTGTGAAAATCGCGAAAACCTGTCCAGCAAACTTAAATATCCGCAACTTTCGCGGTTATATCAGTCACTTTGAAGATATTTCGCTACAGCACCACCACATTAATTCAAAAACACCAAATCCCTTAATTCATCTGTTGAAAGCTCGGTAATCCAGCTTTCGCTTTGGATGATTTGATCGTTCAACGATTGCTTTTTCTCTAGCATGGCATCGATTTTTTCTTCGAGGGTGCCGGTGCAGATCATTTTATGGACGTGGACGAAGCGTTTTTGGCCGATGCGGTAGGCACGGTCGGTGGCTTGGTTTTCAACGGCAGGGTTCCACCAGCGATCATAATGGATGACGTGGTTGGCCGCAGTCAGATTCAAACCTGTTCCGCCCGCCTTTAAGGATAAAAGAAAGACAGGAAACTTCCCGTTCTGGAACTGCTCAATCATCCGGTCGCGTTCATTTTTCGGAACACTGCCATTCAAAAATGGCACCTCGACACCGAATCGTTTCTTAATCATCCCGCGAATAATATTGCCCATTTCAATATATTGAGTAAAAATTAAGCAGCTTTCTCCTTGATCGAGAACCGAGTCGACCAATTCACTCAGCTTCTCAAGCTTAGCCGAACGTTCAATCACCTTCGAAGGCTTTTCCTCTTTTAAATAAAGAGCGGGGTGGTTGCAAAGCTGCTTCAACCGGCTGAGCATTTGTAAAATTAACCCTTTTCGCTCGAATGCTGATAGACTTTCGATTTGCTCGAATGTGTCCTTGACGAGCTGTTCATACAAGCTGGCCTGCTCGGCTGTTAACGGGCAGTATTCCTTTTGCTCGAGCTTGTCTGGGAGATTCAGCGCCACTTCTTCGTCTCGTTTCGTGCGGCGAAGCAGGAAAGGGCGGATAAAAGCTTGAAGCTGCCCAACCTTTTCCTTATCATCATCCTTTTCAATCGGGAGGACGAAGCGTTTTTGGAATTGGCCCATGCTGCCTAAATAGCCATGGTTGGTGAAATCAAAAATCGACCAAAGCTCGGATAAGCGGTTTTCCATCGGGGTGCCGGTCAAAGCAATATGATGCTTGCCCTTTAGCCTCCGAACCGCCCTCGATTGCTTCGTTTGCGCATTTTTAATATTCTGCGCCTCATCAATGCTAATCGAGCCCCATTCGACACTCTCAAAATCCTCAACATCTAGAGCGGTCAGTCCGTACGAGGTAAGAACGACATCGGCTGCAGAAGCTTTTTCCACAAACTCCTCACTTTTAGACCGGTTCCCACCATAATGAAGATACACATTCAACTTAGGGGCAAACCGCTCAATTTCCTTTTGCCAGTTTCCGAGCACGGAGGTCGGGCAAATAATCAGCGCAGGGCCAGAGTCTGCTTCCTCTTCCTTCACTTTTAAAAGGTAGGAAATCAGCTGAATTGTTTTTCCAAGCCCCATATCATCCGCCAAACAAGCGCCAAATCCATACTTGCGCAAAAATAGCAGCCAGCTCATGCCGAGCTTTTGATAAGGACGGAGATCCCCTTGAAATGCAGCGGGGACTTCCACGAGGGGGATATCCTTAATATCGCGAAGCTGCTTCACCATTTGCTTCCACTGCCGGTTCATTTCAATTTGAATACGGGCAAAGGTTTTCGGATTGTCGAGTTCGTCTTCTTGTTCGGAATCACCCGCAAGAAGTTCCTGCTCGATTAAATCGCGGACATGAAGACCTTCCTTTTCGGCCTTTTTCATTAAATCCTGTATTTGCCGAACAAACCCAGGATCAAGCTTAATCCATCTTCCGCGAATATAAACGAGCCGCCTTTTTTCCTCCACCATGCTGTTGAACTCGTCCTCTGACAAGTCCACTCCATTCATCGAAATCCGCCAATCGTAATCCAACATCGCCTGAAGCCCGACAAAGGATGGACGATGGCTAGTGGACTGCCCTTTAAGACGAGCCTTCACCTTAAGACTGGCATTTTTCATCGCCAGCCACCATGAAGGCAGCAGAATGTCAATTCCTAAAGAAAGGAGAGTTTCACTCGCCTCAGTCAGAAATGTCCACGCCTCATCTTCCGTTAAACGTGTCGCAACACCCCGATCGCCTTTAAGCCATGGAAAAACATTCAGCCATCTTTCCTGTTCCTTCGTAATCGCCTCCTCGTGCTTCCGCCAGCCCCGAGGATAGTTCGCATAATCATGCAAATCCACTAGCAAATCCGGCTCTTTTTTTCCACGAAGAAAAATGCTGAGCTCCCATGAATCGTCGATCTCGGCAGGCTCCTCCAGCTTCAGTCCAATGGAAAAAGGAGTCTCGTTTTCCTTGAGGCCAATCCATTCCTGCCAGCTTTCTTCGTCAAAATAGGCAGCAAGATCACGGGGAGAAAGCTCACTTCCGCGTAAAGTATTTATTTTGCCACTTAAATCGGCTTTCAGCTTGCTATTACGCTCAAAAAACGCATCCAATGCATGATGAAACATCTCGTGGGTAAAATCCTTAACAGACATTTCCCCAATCATCTGCTCCCAAAAGGAGGAACCAAATTCCTGCACAACCCGGTCAGGCAGCGCCCAGCGGAACTGGCCGTTTTCCCAGGCTGAAAAATCAGGGATCCACTCCTTTTCGGAAATCGCCTCATATATAGGAAGAGAGGCGGCTAAACAAATTTGGGCCAGCTCATCCCAATCCCACTCGATAAATGAATTAAATCGTTCCTTCGCAAACAATGTGACAAGCTGCCAGCCGTTAAGGGGAATTTCCTTCTCCTCCGCGGCTTTATGATCTTGAAAAAGAGTTCCATAGAAGCTCTCCTCATGATGATTAAACAGCAGCTTGCCCCAGAATTCAGGTTTTAAAAAAGACCCCTTATCATTCTGCGCAGAAAGGCTATATAGGTTCGTATCTATATGTCGGACGTTAATTTTTATCTTTCTGATCTCATGCATCGATTAGCTTTCCCCTTTTACATTCTTCCTGGAAGGCGCGAAGCCGTTTTGTTTTTTCAAGCAGGGTGTCTAGGAAAAACACCCAGTCATCCTGTCTTTTCAGCTTCTTGTACAACGTCCGGAGCTTTTTCAATTTCCGGACAGCCATGCGGTAATGGTCTCGGCCTTTATGGGAAATATGGTTTTGGATCGACTGATGATAAAGCGGCAAAAGCAGTGATGGCGCATCTTTTTCAATTTCCTTGATCCGGCTCTTTGGCAGCACGTCAATATCGTGGTTCATTCTGGCCTGCAAATCAATCCAGCGATCAAAGGCGCCATTTTCAAAAAGAAGATATTCATATTCATTAAAGCTGAATGGCAGCGTTTCAACGAGAGCTTTTTCATATAAATCGTCTCTGCCCGTTGCCGAACAGAAAGGTTGTATCACTTTTATGGCAAGATTAGAGAAATTCCGGTTAACATAATGATTCTCTGATAGTTGAAGGTATTCCCGAAGCCTCTTAATAAATTCCTCAACATAAGGTCCCATTCGTTTCCATTCCTTCTGTTGGGTAAAATAATCAAGCCAGGTCAGGAAATAGGGAGTCATCCCTTCTTCAGGAACCGCCAAAAGATCAACAGCATCCTCATCTTTCCCCAATAGGATATATTGATGAATAATGGCCACAATGATCGGGGAATTTTTGTCCTTAATAGCCAGCAGTTTTTCGATTTCTTCCTGGCACCAAGCCTTCTTCTTGAAAAATTTCATCCACAAGATTCGATACAATTGAGTTTGTTCAAATTCAAGCGGGAAATCATGTTTAAGGATATCGGTGGAATCCCCTTTTAATTTTTCAATAAAATCATCGAAGGCAAAGGGGAGGGAGTGAACCGATAGTTTATGAGTCACATCCAAAATATCCTCCATCAAATCCTGAAAAAGATGGTGATAGTAACGGTTTATGATTTCTCCCGAGTGCCCGAACTGAATGCTCAGTTCCATCAGCTTTTTAAAGCTAAAGAAGTAGCCAATCAAGTGATAAAGGAGCTTCCATTCCTGCTCAAAAGGTGCATTGGCTTGCCATCGCTTCGTATAGATTTGAAAAAGTTCATTCATATAATAGGGCTTCGGCTCACCGTTCCCGGTCATAATCGTATCGAAGCTTTCGTGAATGGTTTCCACCCAGTTATCATAATCAGGCTTTTGCCTGCTTGAAGTCGTTAACAGGTCCTTTGCTCTCTGAAGGCCGAGAAGCTTGACCGTTTTACTCTCCTGCAAAGGCTGTCTCCAATCATTGACCCAATCCGTCACACTCTTCGCCTGCGAAAGAAGATAGAAAAACACAGCAAGCTGATGCCGGCAAAACCCATCGGCCGGACACGAGCATTCACTTAAATTGATAAAATTAGGATCAAGCCTAACCTTTGCTGGCGTCACATCCTGAACCACACCCGTGATCTCGTTCCGATCAAAGCGAACATGGGAAACAAGCCCCTGCCGAAAAAGCATCAGCCCCTTCTGAACCAAGCGCTCATCCTCAGGCGACTTCGGGCTCAGCATATCCTTCAATTCATTCGCCGCAAAATCCAACGGCTCGAGGAAATGCTCTGGAATGGTAGACATGGAAACCCCTCCTTTTACAAATAGTCAATAGAAATAATTATATCATTTTTTGGAATGGGGTGTCTTGTCGGTTTCCTAGTTAGGAATCTCTAGCATTGTTGGTCTGATAACCCCTTAATATTCCTATGTGAATTTTTTTAAAAAAGTTTCGAAAAATATATTGACGATAATAATTGTTTCGTGTTATATTTAAAAATTTGATAAAAATAACTATCTGTGTTACCATTATTAATGAAGGTAATATGGAGGTGATGATATGTTTCAAATTGGCGATAAGGTTTTTTATCCAATGCATGGGGCAGGTATCATTGAGGCCATAGAAGAACGGGAAATTCTAGGGAAGACACAGGAGTATTGTGTGATTCACATACCATTGAATAAAATGGACGTCATGCTTCCATTGAAAACAATGACGGATTCCGGTGTTCGCTCCATCCTAGACGGAGAAACAATGAAAGATATTTTGTTTGATATTCACAATGTGGAGTCAGACTGCGGCCTTCCTTGGAAGGAAAGATACAAATCGAACATGGAGAAGCTGAAGTCAGGTAGGGTGGAGGATTCCGCTGAAATTGTTCGGGATCTCCTGCATCGCAACAAGGAAAAGTCGCTTAATACGAGTGAACGGCAAATGCTCAATCAAGCGCAGCGGAATATCATAAGTGAACTAAGTTTAATTAAAGACATCAGCGAGTCCGAAGCAGCTGAATTATTAAAACAATCCAGTTAGGACAAACCTCAATAAAAAAAGAGAGTGGCTCAAAATAAGAGTCGCTCTCTTTTTGTCTCTTTAAATTAGTTATACACTTTAATCTTCACGGTTTTATTTCCCCATTGAATAGCCTGCTTTTGAGAAGGAATAAACACGTCAATTTTGTTTCCTTTTACAGAGGAGCCTTTATCGGCAGCGATCGCTTCCCCGTAACCAGGTACAAAAACCTTCGATCCGAGCGGAATTACCTTAGGATCA
>NZ_JBALOZ010000051.1:13039-17358 GCF_036965125.1 Bacillus sp. JJ1503 | reverse complement strand
GTTTTTGCAGCTAGCTGTATAGGCAGTTGCTTTAACGGTAATTTCTTTATAGCTCGCAGCTTTCACTGCGGGAGCGGGCGGTTTTGCCTGTGCAGCTGCTGGAGTCGCCATCTTTAACACCTGGTTAGGCTTAATCATATCTGATTTAAGATTATTCCATGATTTTAATTGCTGTACGGTAATTTGATTCTTTTTAGAAATGGACCAAAGAGTATCTCCATTTTTTACTTTATATGTATGTTCAGCAGCAGACGCAGCATTCGAAAATCCAACTAGTAGAAAAAATACAGTTGTTATTGTGATTAGAAGTTTTTTCATGAGAGATTCTCCTTTTCTTTCTTCTTAAGGAGTATATTAGCAAAGGAAGATAACAGGAATGTTTCAGAATAAAACTATTTTTATTACAAAGTAGATTTGGTCTGTAATATTCAGGTGTTAATAGAGTAGGTGAATATGGAGGTTAATAGGTTATAACGCTCTTCGTGAAGGCAAAATACGGTCGAAGGTAGTTAAGAGGACTTTATAACGCCCTTCGTGTAGGAAAAATGCAGTGGAAGGTAGTTAAGAGGGGTCTATAACGCCCTTCGTTAAGAAAAAAAGCAGTGGAAGGTAGTTAAGAGGGCTTTATAACGCTCTTCGTGAAGAGAAAATGCCGGCCGATGTAGTTAAGAAGGCTCTATAACAATAAAACAGAAGAATCACCCAATCCTTGTCCCTTAACTAGTTAATAAATGTCGCAATACGGTAAATTCCCCCGGCCTCTCTCCTCTTCTACTATGTAATAGCTCCAACCTTATATCTATTTTTTATAACCAGGAACAAGGAAAAATCAATTTTATGAATATGCCGAATCTTGTTGAAAATTGGGGAATACACGGTTATAATTTGAATGAAAGGGCTTACATAATTTCAATTTAATGGGGGGATTAAGTGCTATTGGTCTAATAGCATTGGGCGCACCGGCAGATAAATCTTGCAATCTATTTTCTATCATCGCCATGATTCGAAATGTGAATAAGAGTCCCTTTTGGCTACTTTTAACAGGGTAGCTTTTTACTATTAAAGCGGAGAAAAGTTGAAAATGAAAGGAAGGCCTCCATCACCGTGAAAACCAAGCCAAAGAGAAAACCCATTTTTGCATTGACGATTAGGAAAAAACTAATGCTATCATTTATTTTGATATTGTTAGTGCCATCTGTAACGATCGGTCTCTCTTCCTACTTAAATGCGCAAAGCAATATTAAGGAAAAAATCCAGATTAGTTCGAGGGAAAATGTTTTAGTCATTGATAAGTTTATTACTAGCTTTATTGAGCCTAAGGGAAATGCGGCGTCTTATTTTGCTGGAAGCTTTAATAAAGGGTCTTTTTCAGAGAAACAGGTCCAAAAAACGATCGAGCAATTGAAGGAATATCAAGTACTGCATCCGGAAGCGATGGTTGTTTATATAGGTTTAGAAGAGAACGGTGATTTTTTCTCTTATCCAGAACAGGATTTGCCTGATGGGTATGATCCTAGAAAGCGTCCTTGGTACATTGGTTCTAAGGCGAAGAGCAATGAAACGTTTATTACAGAGCCATATATTGATGCTTTTACGGGTGGGGTGATCGTGACTATTGCTCACACGCTTGAGGATGGTTCAGGGGTATTTGGGATGGACCTTAGCCTTGAAGCATTAAACAAGTTAACAGATGGAATTAAGATTGGAAAAAACGGATATCCGATCCTTATAAGTGCTGAAGGAAATTATCTCGTTCATCCAAAAATTGCAGCAGGCGAAAAGGCAGAAGGCAGCTGGGTTCAGTCTTTATTAGAAAAGAAGGATGGACAGGTCAATGATAGTAATAACCAGATTGATTTTACAACGAATGAAATAACGGGGATGAAAATTGCTGGTGTTATGGACTTAGATGAGGTGAGTCAGGATACGAAACCGATTCTCATGATGACTCTATTAATCGTTGTACTTTTTATCGTGATTGGAGCCGTGCTTTCTTATTTTGTGATCCGGTCGATAACGAGACCTTTGAACCAGCTAGTTGAAGCAACTGGAAAAGTCAGCGAGGGCGATCTAACTCAAACCTTCGATGTTAAAAATAATGATGAAATCAGCCATTTAGGCATTAGCTTTAATAAAATGGTGGGGGCTCTCCGCGAGCTGATCCGAAATATTGATGCGAAATCTGAAATGCTAGCCGCCTCATCAGAGCAGCTGTTGGCAAGCTCGGAACAAAATAATACCGCAACGGAGCAAATTGTCGATGCGATTCAGGAGGTTGCTTCCGGAACAGAACGCCAATCCAAGATGGTTGAGGAAAGCCATCATATTGTAACGGCGATGTCTGGGGAAATGGAAAGAATGCTGAGCCATTCTCAGGCCGTCCGCGATACATCCATGGACGCTGTAAGCATTGTCAACAACGGAAATCAAGCGATTCAACTAACATCTGAACAAATGACCAATATTCACAAAACGATTAGCAGGCTTAGCGTGGTCATTGAGGATTTAAGAAAAAGATCAATCGATATTAATCAAATCATTGATGTGATCTCGGGGATTGCCGACCAAACGAATCTTCTCGCATTAAATGCCGCCATTGAAGCGGCAAGGGCGGGGGAAAATGGAAAAGGCTTTGCCGTGGTTGCGGATGAGGTGCGTAAATTAGCGGAGCAATCGTCTAGATCAACTGAAACCATCAGACAACTCATCTCCTCCATTCAAATTGACACGAACCAAGCAGTCGAATCGATGGAAAAAGGAACAACCGAAATCGAAAAAGGAATGGATCTTGCCCAAAGTGCAGGAGAGGCCTTCCATGAAATCAAGCAATTTATCGATCACGTAAGCGCTGAAATTCAAACGATTTCTGTCTCAATAAAAGAGACTTCAGCGGGCACTGAACAGGTAGTTGGCGTTGTACACGGAATCGAAGAAATTGCTGTCAAAACAACAGCAGACAGCCAAAATGTTTCAGCTGCAACCGAGGAACAATTAGCCTCCATGCAGGAAATCGCAGCTTCTGCCTCTTCGCTATCTTATATGGCAGAGGAACTTCAGGAAATAATTAAGCAGTTTAAAATATAAGTGAAATGGTCTATGGGGTGTACTGGTCGGTTTTTGAGCGCGTACCCTGTAGGTTTTTTTCCAAACACAAAGAGGCCGGTCTGCATAGGAGCAGAACCGGCCTCATTTATTGGGGTTAAAGATTGTGCGTAACTAGACTAATTCATAGGCGGTGACGTTGCGCTCAATGACTCTTGCTTCTTTTGCCGAAGCAAGAGTGCCGTTCATCGTTTGGAACACATCCGCAGCGATGATTTGCTCCATTGCTAGTTTAACAGCAGCTGGATCAACAGGCTCCTTCGGGTTATCGATGGAAAGTCTTGATAGCTTGCCTGAATCCGTTACAAATGTTAATTCTAATGATTTTGCCATGGGTCTTTTCCTCCTTTCGCTTTATTAAATGTGTGAATCTAGCTCCAGAGCCTCTGCTTAGCCAAGAATGTCAAAGCTGTCATTTTTGACAATGGTAGATAGGGAGTCCTTGCTAAGTGATGCGATTGCCGTTGCTGCCTGAAAAAGCTGATCAGCTGTCGCCATCTTTTTCACATTTCCAAAAGTGCGCGACTTGAAAATCGGTTCGCCCTTCTCATTTAATCCCGTTTCGAACGTTAGACGAAGCCGTGTCTCAATCATTAATGCCTCTGCCATGTTGATCACCTCCTCTCACTCTTTATATATAAGGGGGAGGGAGGAAAGGACAGGGGTGGGATCATTTATGGAAAAATATTTTTTATAAAAGGGAAGCCTGGTGGAGAAAAGTGATGTACCAGGGAACTTTAAATGTTGCGCATTTTCCTGTTCCGTAAAAAAACATATTCTAAAAAAATATGATAGTATATTCCTATGTGAAATTTCTCATATGAATGATAATCAAATATATTGTAGGAGGTTAGTACATGCTACACATACTAATCTTAGTATTAGCTTTTTTAACATGGTTTTTACCGCTGCCCGGAAAAATAATTTTGTTAGGCATTAACTTTTTTTTACCCGACCCTATGCCTTTCGGAGATGAAATCATTCAAATCATAGGCTTTGTAAAGACTAGTAGAAAAGGATACAAAAAGATTTCAAAACGATAGGAAGATTAATAGAAAATTATTTTATAAAAGCCTATAAATGGGCTTTTATTTTTTGGGGATCGATGTTCTTTTGAAGAGGCGGTTTCCATAACAAAAAAACGAGAGATCGTAAAAGATCACTCGTTTGGTAATAAGTATTAAGCTAATTTAGATCGGCCAATGCTATGTTGAGTA
>NZ_JBALOZ010000051.1:0-12956 GCF_036965125.1 Bacillus sp. JJ1503 | reverse complement strand
AATCAGCTACCTTAACTCCGCCAATGCTATGTTGAGTAGGGTAATCAGCCAAGTTAATATTAGAACCGAAAGCACCCAGTCCTAAGATGGATAATGATAGTGCAGATACTTTTAAAAGTTTTTTCATATTTTCACCAGCTTTACCATATTTTTAAGTTAAATAGATTGTATCAAGAGTTAAGTAGATTAGCAATCTCACTTTCCATAATACTTAGTAATTTTGTCTTTTTCTCCAATTTTAACAGGTGAAGGCACTCGTCTAAATAGTGTTTTCCTTTTTCAACTTCCCCCAGTTGAACGTAGTTATGTCCAATTTGGTAATGAAATTCATTTAAGAGATAAAGCAGCTCTTCGTTAAAGCAGAGATTTAGTCCTTTATAACAATAAGAAAGAGATTCTTCATACATATCTAATTTTGTATACGCTTGAGATAAGCCAAATAAAATCCTTAATTTCCCTTTCATATTTAAAATGTGTGGGAGATTTTCTATATTATTTAAGGCCTCAAGAAAAATGGTCACGGCACTTCGATAATTTTTAATTTCATAAAAAATAATCCCAATACTTGTGAGAATTTCAATTTCCCTTTCAGAAAGAGATACACGTTTTGGATTTGTTATTGCGATGGCCTTACTCAAAGTATCAAAAGCATTATCAGCATTCCTATTCAAATAGTAGTAACAAATTCCCTGATGCCACATCAAATATTGCTTTAAGGATTTTTGAGTAAATAAGGGGCTGTCTTCTTCTTGTTGAATGATATTGCTGATTGCTTCGTAATTACGATCTCTTTTAAACTTTTCTATTAGTTGAATAACTGCATTTGGGTAATGGACAGTTGTCTTGGAAGCGATATCGAAAAAATAGGTTAGCTCCATATCGAGCTTTTTCGAGAATTTATAGAGCACATCTATGGTGGGGTAGGATCGTTCTTTTTCGAATGAGATTAATTCTTCTACTGTGCAGATTCCTTCGGCTAATTCCTCTACCGTTAAGTTTTTGTATTGCCGAAAGGATTGGAGGATTTCTCCAAATAAATATTTCTCTAGCTTCATATAAATCCCTCATTTCAACAATCTCTAATTCAATAGTAACATATTCCTTGTCTCTTTTTACAGGGAAAGGTGACCTAAATTTCGAAAATTCAATAGTATTCGATAATTTTATTTTTAAAGCGGCCGATTATTGAATTAGTATTTACTATCGTAATATAGTTATTAATTATACAACAGACTTATGGATCTGTAAGTATTTCTCAAGGTCGGTTTCTCCATGGATAAAATGCTAGATTCAATACTATCCATTGAAAGACCGTTACTATAACCCCAATTTGATCATATATTGGATATTGGTCAAAATACCTTAGAATAAAGAATTGCAGCGGCAAAAGACAGAGGGAGAAAAGCAGCAAATTTCGATTTGGTTTTATCCATAAAGGATATAAGTAGGATCGTTGAGTCCGTATATCCCGGATCATCCATCGGATAGATAAGCCTAAAAAGAGAAGATCGAAAGGAAAAATGGTTTTTCCTACCGGTATGTCCGTTCCTAATGTGTCCCCCCGAAAATGAACAGTTTCTGAGGAGAAAAACCACGAGCCTGATTCAGTGACCAACAGGATAAACCACAGCAATAATAACCAATGAAATGGCTTGCGGGCGCCTCTCCATCCGAGAAAAATGACTGTAATCAGCAATGCGGTGAAAATCAGCAGGAGCCAATAGTGCCCGGTGATTCCGCTGCCTCCTATTCCAAGCCAGCCTGACCATGTATAGGAGCGGCCATCGAATAGCCCCCGAATCACTGGCAGCCAGAAAGTAATTCCGCTGACCATTACATATGCAAGAATAACGTGCAAAAGCCAATCTGGTTTCCATTTCATGCTGATCCCCCCTAATAAATTGTATTAATCTTATTGATTTTCATGCCTTCTAAACGCGTTTCTTAGAAAAATTGGAAAAAGGATTGATACAGGGAAACCTTTTTCTGAAACATTAGTAATATATTATTTGAAATATTTGTCATTTTATCGAATAGGAATGAATATGGAGAGATACCTTTTGGCGGGAAGCGGCAGTTTTGGGGGAGGCCATTCGCGCTTAAAAAGATGACAAAACGGAATTGGCTGACAACTTGCTTAAATTGGCTGATAAACCTTCATAATTGGCTGACAAACTACCAAATCTGGCTGATAAACATGCATAATTGGCTGATAAACTATCGAATCTGGCTGACAAATAAAAAAGGTCCATTCATTTAGAGGAATTCACAACAAAATATCGAATTAATAACTTCAAATACGAGAGAGGAGTGTCATATTGATTAAAAAAGAGAGAAAAAAGCCGATCACATTACGAAAATTAGAGGCTTTGGATAGGAGAATACTGCCTGCTCATCCCAAAAAGCAATTAATAGCGGAAGATTTGGCAAAAAAGAAAGCGGGTTTTCGCGGGGAGCAGGCGCTTGATTATCATTTAACCTTCCTGCCGTCTGAAAACTACTACATTTTCCACGGTTTAAGATTACAGGATCATAAAATGCGTTTTTTCCAAATAGATACCTTAATCCTTACCCTGAAATTCCATTTAATCCTCGAAACAAAAAACTTCTCAGGGACCTTGTTTTTCGACCAGGAATTCCATCAATTATTGCGCACCAATCAAAACGAAAGTAAAGCCTATTCTGATCCGATCACCCAAGCAAATAGACAGACCCGTCAACTTCGATTGTGGTTAAATAGTCATCGGTTTCCATCCGCTCCAATCATTCCATTTGTAGTCATCAGTTCTCCATCGACCACGATACAAACGAATCCGCAATATTCCAACCTGCTGAGAAATGTAATCCACTCAGCTGCACTTCCCTTTAAAGTTGAAGAGATTGAGAAAAAACACAAATCGAACCTCTTAACCAAAAAAGAGCTAAATGCCATTTTCCGGCTGCTATTAAAAAAACATGTACCCTTTAATCAGGATATTCTGGCCAAGTTCCAAATTGGAAAAGAGGAGATTGTGACTGGAGTATATTGCAATAGCTGTTTGTCATTCTCCATGCGAAGAGAATGGGGGACTTGGAAATGCACGAGATGTAACCAGGCAGATCCCACTGCCCATCTGCAAGCACTTGAAGATTACGCGTTATTGTTTGGACCAACTATTACAAATATGGAACTAAGAACATTTCTGGGAATCGAATCAGAGTCAGTGACTAGGAAAATTTTAACCTCAGTTTGTCCTGAATCTTTTGGAGAAAAAAAGAATAGAGGATATATGATTCCGATGTGGCTGGATTGACTAGCAGTTTTGGCTTCATCCTTATGAATGGGCTGCGCACCGCATAATTGGCGATAAACTACATGAATGGTTTGTGCGCTGCAGAATTGGCTGATAAACTGCATGAATGGGTTGCGCGCCACCGAATTGGCTGACAAACTATCAAATTTGGCTGATAAACCACTTAAATTGGCTGACAAACCTCCTAAATTAGCTGACAAATCTACTAAATCTCCCTCAGAGGAGATTTTTTAATAGCATATTTGAGAAATTTCACTAGATTTCTTAGAAAAATTTGATAAAAAGCACTCTTCCAATGAAAAATAGCACTCTTTAAGAAAAAAACCAGGGTTAAAAATGCATTTTACCCAAAATGGAGAGTGTCACCACGGGGACAGGCTCCTTGCCACAATTCAACTACGATAAAAAGACAAAACCCCCACTGTAATCAAAACAGAAGGGGCAAAAATATTTTAATCCGAATTACCCAGCAAATACCGGAGCCACATATGGCATTGTTTTTGCCAGAAGCCAAACTAGTATAAGGACAACTGGTGCGTGGAAGATTAATTGCAAAATAGAATATCCTGCGAGATCTCTTGCTTTAACTCCCAATACACCTAATAAAGGCAGCATAAAGAATGGGTTGACCATGTTAGGAAGTGCTTCGGATGCATTATATACCTGCACAATCCAGGCCATGCTGACATTTAATTCTTTTGCGGCTTCAAGCAGGTACGGCGCTTCTACGATCCATTTTCCCCCGCCTGAAGGGAGGAAAAGCCCTAAAATGGCTGAATATACGCCGGCAATGAACGGAAATGAATTTTCTGTTGAAATGGAAAGAAAGAATTTTACTAAAACATCATTCAGTCCAGAGTTCATTAAGATTCCGAAAATCCCAGCATAAAGTGGAAATTGTATGAGTACCCCACCAATAGCAGGCACTGAATTAGAAACTGAGTTCAAGAAGTTTCTAGGTGTCCAGTGCAAAAGCAATCCTATCATTAATAACATAAAGTTATAGTTATTAAGATTCAGTGCAGCAATCGGTCCCGTTTTCGAAATGACGTGAATGATATAAACTGAACCAATCGCAACTAATATTAAATTTAAGATTGGGCTGTATTCAAACCACTCTCCAGGGCGCTCAGCTTTCTTCTTCGTCTCATCAAGATTTCCTATTCTGCCATAATCAATTCCCGCCATTTCGGCAGTTTTCGCTTTGTCTTTACCCGGGGCAGACACATACGCAATCCAAACGGATAAAACAATGAGAACGACAATCATGACTAAATTTTGCCAGGTAAAAATGGTTTCTGACATGGAAATCGTCCCACTAATTTCGTATAAAGCAGGAGGAATCGATGCTTTCGTTGCCATCAATAAGGCTGCAGAAGAGGAAAGGCCCAATGCCCAAACGCTTCCAAGTCCAAGGAATCCCGCGGCGCCCATTGCCCGGTAATCGACACCTTTTACTCGTTTACTAATCTCTTTTATTAGAATTCCGCTAAAAATCATGCTAAAACCCCAGCTTAAGAGAGACGTAAACATGGAAAAGAAGGCGACAAAGGCTACTGCTCCCTTTGTTGATTTAGGGATTTCAGCAAGCTTAGCGATAAGTTTATGAACCGGTTTAGAAGAAGCGACCACATAACCTGTAATAATTATAAAGGCCATTTGCATAGTAAAAGGGATTAAATCCCAATAGTGTGTTCCAAAATCAACTCCAATTTCGACAGGAGTCCTTCCCATTAATAAGGCAATAATAGCGATCAAAACGACTGCAATTGCAGCGAAAATATAGGCATCTGGGAACCACCTCTCACTCCAGTTTGCGAGTGAAAAGCCCATACGAGCTAAAAGCCCTTCTTGCTCTGTATTTACTTTATCTTTCTTCATCAAGAGTCACACCCTTCGTAAAAATTTTGACTATTTATTTTACCTTTCCACCTCTGATACAACTATAAACTTCGCTTTTGTCTTCTCCCTCATTAGACTGAAACCGCTTCCAAAACTTGCTTATACCATTACCCCCTATGATTGCCCCCATGGAAGATTTTACATTTTGTTTGAATATTAGTAAAATTCATAAATAGAATATACTTTATTCTAATTTCGAATAAAGGGAGAGAAGTAGTATCATGGAACTTCGTGACATCAAGTCTTTTATCGAAGTAGCCCATCATTCTTTAGTGAGGAATTTTTACTATGTATTCGCCATGAGCATCCTCTTGCTATTCGAGAATCGATTGCTTTATCGAAGAAATCCGACTACTCTATTGACTTCAAAGACGTTAAAGGTCTTCACTCCTTTGTAAAATATATCAGCATGGCCGCTGCTGGAGTAAGTTGATCCTCTTGAGAAAAGGGCTTAAATTATTGCCCTTCTGGGACATTGGCTGATAAACAGCATGAATTGGCTGATAAACCCCTATATTTGGCTGACAAATTACATGTAGGCTGCCAAGGCACTTCATTTGGCGGACAATCTACCCGAATTAGCAGACGAAACCTCATAAATTAGCTAAAAATTTACCTTAAAACCACCTAAACTGCCAATACTTCACCCAAACACACTTACAAAGCGTAATATGAAGTAATAACCATAGTTAAAAAAATGCCAAGAAAGGAACCCCCTCATGAATCCAATAATCATTGAAAATGCACCAGCGATTGTAAAAGTAAAACTGGATCCTATCCCTATCAATCTGCCACATGAAATCCGACAGCAGCATGAACTTTATTGGGAAAAACAAACGAAAACGAACCCCTCCTTACGCAACGGAGAAGTCTTTACGATTATGAATATCGAGCAAACAGAGGAAGAGCTTGTCGTTACGGTGGTTAAGACTGACTATAAACATTATCTATACACACTAAACCATGAAGACTGCGAGGAGCCATGCAAAGTCATTTATACGTGCGCCGCGGTCATAACGAGCGATAAAAAAATGGCCATTGGCCGAATGAATAAGACAACCTCTACACCTGTCCGCCTACAATTTCCAGGAGGAGGACTGGATGAATCGGACCTAGAAGATACAACATTTAATTTAGAGAAAAATATCAGCAAAGAAATTAAAGAAGAGCTCGGATTAGACATTCACTCACCATCCACTCGCTCTTTTATCCCGAAATACATAAAGCGTAAAGGTACACATGATTTTTGGGCAATTATTTATGAACTATCTGTTGAGTACACAGCCGCAGAGGTTCATGCCCGATTCCTTACTTATAATCATCATTTAATAGAAATGGGACAGCAGCCGGAGTTTGATGATCTTCTATTTGTTCCTATTGAAAAATCAGCTGTAGAAGCCTTCATCAAAAATGAGTCATCCCCGATGGTTGATTACCTAGCTCCGATTCTAGTGAAGTATACAGAATCATAGGGAAAAATATAACTATAATTCCATCCATAAATATACTAAAATAGGACTTAATACATAATGTCATTATCTGCCGTACGTGTTCGAATCTTCCAGTTACAACTGCGAACGGTGTTTGACAACAAGGGGGGAGCACCAATGGGGAATTTTAAAAAGTATGTTAGTTTTTTGCTAGTTTTATTGCTGTTGTCGAATGTGACTTCTGTTTCGGCAGCTGAACCAATCCAGGAAATACGAGATTTGATTAAGGAATATTACATAGAGGACGTGCCGGCATCGGTTTTATCCAAGCCGACTGCGAAGGAAATCACGGAGCATTTGGACCCTTATTCCGTCTATATGTCAGCTCAAGAGTTTAACCAATTTACGAATGGCATTGAGCAGCAGTTAGTGGGAGTTGGGATCGTTCTGGATGAGGATCCAAAGGGAGTCAAGATCATATCCGTGATCCAAAACGGTCCAGCTGATCGGGCTGGGTTGAAGGCAGGAGATATTATTATCGGTGCCAATGGAACGAGCTTAGCCGGACAATCCGTGCAAAAAGCCGTTTCGATTATCACGGGCGAAGCGGGTACTACTGTCACGCTGCAATATATTTCAGTCGACACAAATGAAAGGGTCACAAAGACGTTAACTAGAGAATTGATCAGGATTCCGAATGTCGAGTATCAAATGCTCGGAGGGGATATCGGTTATATTCGCCTTCACAGCTTCTCTCAAGAAGCAACAGAGGACATTACGAATGCCATTGGAAAATTACCGGGTGCAAAAGGATGGATTTTCGATCTTCGAAACAACGGAGGAGGCTATGTTTCCACGGCTCAGGAAGTAGCTGGCCTATTTCCTAACGTAACGAACGCCTTTCAACTGAGATACAAGAAAGAACGGCCTGAGGTTTACGCGGCTCTTCCGCAAAAGGTCAAGTTTACAATCCCAACGCATATTCTCATCAATGAATATAGCGCAAGTGCTTCTGAAATGGTCGCCGTCTCTGTCAAAGAACAAAAAGGGGCAACCTTATACGGACAAACTTCCTTTGGAAAAGGGTCCATGCAGTCCCTATTCCAACTAAGTGATAGCAGCACGTTAAAATTAACAACAGCACGATTCTTTTCACCGAAAGGGATTCCCGTTCATGAAGTAGGAGTCACTCCAAATATTGAAACGGCCGTGGGAGAGGAATTAATCGTCTCGCATAGAGATCAACTACTTGCGAAACACTCAACCTATCAAAAGCTGCCTACACTAAAGGATGTTCCGGTAACTAAAACATTTACCGTTCAAATGAACATGCAAATGGATTGGTCTAAATTAAATGCCGGAGACGTACAGCTTATTCAATTAGGCGGCAAGGAAGTACCGGTTGATGTGAAAATAGCGGATGATTATAAAATGACTATCACTCCGAAAGCGCATTTGCAATCAAAGGGGAAATATTTGCTCATGATCCATCCGAAATGGACAAGCAAAAGTGCGAAGCAAATGCAGAATGGAATTTATTTAGAGGTAACAGTTAAATAAGAAATAGCTATGTGAACCCGGGAGAAATCCTGGGTTTTCTAATGTTATTGAGAACAAGGAAGAGGGCCATTACCAAACTATATGTTCTTTAAAAAGAAAAAAATGTTCGTTTTCTATTTAAAATTCAGATTATTTATTGTATAATATAGAATATAATTCAATGGGCATGTTCAAGTTGCTTATTTTTTTAATCTAATTGTTCTATATAACGAATAAAAAAGGAGGACATCACATTGGTGCCAAGGTCTTCTCGACATAGGAGTAATAAGAGAAAACAAAGGAAAAGAATGTTTAAGGCTTTTTCGTCTAGTGTAGCTGTTTCATCCCTGATATTAGGAAGCGGGCATTTAGTATCGCCTACATACAGCGAGTTTAATTCAGTTAAAGAACAGGAAGTGGATATTTCTGCATGCTTTATTTTTCCTCAGACGATTGAGCAGATGCGAGATCGTACAGTTGTGCTTCAAGAGGAAGCGAAGGCCATATTGGACGAGGCCTTAGGAAAAGTGGCGGAACTGGACGTGGAGTCCATGAATAAGAAATTAGACAGCCTGAAGAAAGATGCTGAAACAGAAGCAGGAGATGAAACTGGGGAAGCAGATGTCGCCGCTCCATCCCAAGAATCTGGTTTGGATATGAATACAATCGATGGACTTCAGGGAGCTCAAGTACAATTAAAGGCAGACATTGCCGCTTTAGAAAACATAATGAACACTCTTCAAAACACCATTACTGCTAATGAGGAAGAAATAAAAGCGCTTGATGAAATCACCAAAGAGATTGATGAAATGGTGACACAATTGGAAGAAATCATTACAGAGGTTTTTCCTAAAGCCCGGGACCAAATTCAAGAAAAACTAGATGAAATAAATGAAATTATTGAATACATTCTTGAAATAAAAGATGTGGCCATCCAAGATTGTAAATTTGAGCCGCAGTTTTTTGAGGACATCTTACTGCAAATGAATACGGAAAAAGCAAAAACGGAAGAATTTATTAGCAATCTGGAAGAAAAGCTAGCTACTACCGGTGAGCAAATTATTCAGCTGAATAATAATGCTGTAGAACTGCAAACGGCCATGGAAGAACTTCGACAAGCGAATGTAGAGTTGTTAGCTTCAATAGAAAGTATTAAAGCGCAAATCGCAGCATTAAATGATCAAATCGCAGTAATTGACCAGCACATTGCCGACATGAAAGCATTGCAAGAGCAAAAGGACAGTTTATTTGCAGGAATGGGTGCACTTAAAGAATATCTGGAGAAGTCAACTGACTTATCAGAGGAGCAGATCCAGCTATTATTAGAAAAGTTAGCAGGTGTCGTCAAAGACATTGAAAAAATAACCCTTGATACCAAAGACATGTCCGCCATTGAAAAAGCAATACTTGAACTAGACCAAGAAATTAAACAAGAAGAAGAGAAAGCTAAATTGGAAAAAGAAAGGCTTGCAAAGGAAGAAGAGGAAAGGGAAAAAGCGCAGTTAGAGAAGGAAGCTAACGAAGCAGCTGAGGCAGAGCTTGATCAGGAGCAAGAAACTGGTGAAGGTGAAGATGAGGTAATAGAAGAGGAAGAGCCAGAGGACGAAGAAGCTGAAGAAGATGGAGAGGACAAGGAAGAGACTGCTGATAAAGATAAAGAAGGGCTAGAAGAAGGTAATGAAGGGGAAGACGGGAATGAAAACGAAGAGGAATCCGAAAAGGGTGATCAGGAGCTAGAGAAAGGAAAGGATCAAGAAAACAAAGATAACCCAGGTCAGGATAAGCCAGAAAAAGAAAATCCTGCAAAACCAGAGCAAGGCAATGATAACCAAGGCCAAAAACCTCAAGAGCCGAAGCCTGACAATAATTCAGAGAAGGTAGACCAAGGGAATAAAGAGCAGGCAAGAAAAGAAAACGCGAAACAACGGGAAAATGGGATTAACCTTCTATTAGGTCTGCTGGAAAGGCAAAAGTCAGGAAATGATGAAAGTACACCACAATTAAAAGACAATAATAAGGTAGAAATGAGAAATGAAGAAACGGAACATCCTGCAGTGGTGGAGGTCGCCCCAACGGCAACTCATAGTCCGGTTTAGGTTATTAAATAACATACAGCTCCGGTAGATGATCATAGCTACCGGAGTTTTTCTAGTTGGAGAGGATTAATAATAGGTTGAGGTTGGAAGGATTTAGTCACCCGGTATATTAAAAATAAAACAAAAAAAGCCAGCACCCTTAATCCGGGATACTGACAAAAGTTCGGCAGATAACTCTGCCCAGTTAGGTAAGCACTAGCCATTGGAACAATCCATTACTAGTGTCCATCTATAAGACGTTTTGACTATCAAAAAGGTTTCATTCAATCCGAAGAATTTTGAAAATATTTTCGTTTTGTTGGTTTGCTTGAGGTAAATCTTCACTTTCCTCATCTAATTCGGTAACTTCACTGTTAGACTCGGTTTCTGTCGAATCATGGGGATCATCACCCAGGACCGACTCTTGAGCCTTACCTTGTTCACCGGCAGCTTTATTTCCCTTTTTGAACTCACTAAAAAGCATTGGCCAGATAATCAGGTTAATGATAATGAGGGTAAAAATGAAAGTATTGATTAGAGCCTTTTTTGCCATTATGGGATCACGATCTCCTTTGTCTCTAGCACCTTATTGGATATGCTATACCCTTTGATCGTCAGGTTTTCGCCTTTTTTCAGGTCTGGTTTATAAAGGACGAACAGGTTATTTCCCTTATACTCAAATTCATTACTACCTGCCTTCACCTTTACCACCTGGTCGCTAACTTTAACTGAGATTTCAACAAAGTGTGAATGGCGTTTGGTCTGGGTACTCACCAACTTTGTATCTTTCTGGTTTGAATTTGGAGTAGTACTGGAACTAGGGTCACCTTTACTACTGTTTGTTGAAACCTGTCGATTGTCAGTTTTTGTCGGACTGATTGTCCCTTTATTGGTGCTCTCTTTTGTAACCAGCTTAAAAGGCAAAACCGTATGTTCATTCAAAAATGTACTCTTACCCGTTTTTACATTCCCTTTAATGTACAAATAATATTGAACGCCTTCCTTATAAGGAGTTTCCGGTGTAATCGTTACTTTGCTTTCATCAGCAGAGAGACGCAGTTTTGTCGTAAGCTTCTTCTGGCTATTATCTATAATATAGAAGTTTTGCTTCTTAACCGTTCCTTTGTTAACCGGTGCAGTAAAAGTTATGGACCAGCTCTTCAATGGATCCTTAATGGTCCGCTCATCTAATACAACCTGTTCAACCGAAGCTTGTCCTGTTAGAATTCCAGGAAATACGACAATAATAGCAACCATACTAATAAGAAGGAATGCTCTTCTCATTCTACCTGTCCTCAACCTGTACTTTAATATCCTGCATTAAGCTTTCAGATAGAAGGGTGGTGAACAATTTATCATTGGACAGGAGTTCATAGAAGGTGTAGCCCTTCCCAGCTGTTTGGTACTTAAAGGACTCCTTATAGGAGTTAATTATTTTGCCTTCTTCTGTAGCAAACTTGATTATTTTAGAGTCGATCGTTTTCTGATCTTTATTTTGAACGGTTACACGAACATCAAAGAAGTCAGGAACCTTTGAAAAACCAATATCGAACATCAATGTCCTTTGTGCTGATCCTTTCGTTTTTGGAGGCACTGGATCAGCAAACCCCTTTTGCAGGACTTTTCCATTCCTCATAATATCAACGTGTACCGTATCGACATCATCACTCTTCGTTGTAATATCAATATTCGTGATACCGCTAAAGGAAGTTTGGTCATCCTTCATTGCTCCGGGCTTCTTATGCATAATATTAATTTCATTTATATATCTCTCTGGTGCGAAGGCTTTAATTTGCCTAGGAGCATAGTCATCCAGTAAATTCGTCAGCCTTCTTTCGTTCACGACCATGAGTTCATAGAAATCAATGAAGTTCGTATGAAAGGAGTACGAAAGAGATTGATAATATGTCCCGTTTTGCAGCTCCACGGCTGGAGCATTCATTTGTACAAGGTATTCCTTATTGAAATCCATCATATTCTCTGGAATGATAATTAATGTTTTCCCATCTTTCCGCACATTTTTAATCGGAAAATCATAATAGGTGCCATTCGTTCTTTCATATAATCTTATATATTGTGAGGACACATTTACAATGTTGCTATTAAACTCGATTTTAATGTCTGTATCGATCGGAACATTCTGATCCCCAGCTGCAGGAATGGTTTTTTCGATTTGGGGATAAGTAGTGGCCCTGGCATGGTTGTGAAACGCGGGTCCTATAATAGATAGAAGTAAAATGATCATAACTCCCATCACCTTGGCTGTCTTCATTGTCATTAACCACCTTCATATGTAATGTTTCGTTAGTCTTACTATACAACGAAATTCGACATTTCTCTACCGAAAAAAAGGAAAAAGCCGCCATAATTGGCGGCTTTTCCTGAACGCTGAAGCGAAGGTTAGTACAAGCGTACTATACAAGTTAAAGAAAGCATCCATTTGGGAGAAAACCTTCTTAACCCTAGTGTACCAAATAATACGGAAAAATACATGAAAAATTTTCTAATTGAACCATTTTTTTATTTTATATGCAATTTTTTTTTGTTCTTGCATAGAATTAAAGGGTGTGCATTTAGGGAAAAAATATATTTACATTTTTCAAGTTTGAGAAATGTCTAGCTTCAGCGCCTACCCCCTCGAGGTCATAGGCCGATCCGCCAAGAAGGTTAAAGTACAACCTTCTCGACGGCTCGTCTTATGCTTGTCGGGGGTGGGC
>NZ_JBALOZ010000050.1:1124-2649 GCF_036965125.1 Bacillus sp. JJ1503 | reverse complement strand
TCCCTCCTCTATGAAGTTTATCAGATTTGGCTTGGTAAAATAAACATTTATTTCCTTTCAATTATGAAAAAGAGCCTTTCCTTAATAGGGAGGCTCTTTACTTATATCTGTTTTAATCTTTTCTTACGAGCAGTGAGCAACACTTCACATGGCTGGAATAGTGATCGGAGCCACAATTAATTCAGCAGTTTACCTACTCTAACTACTTCGTATCCCCTTTCTACTTAACGGTCCCTGTTCACAATATAATTCAATAAATGCTTCAGAAAAGTGGTATTGCGCGGAACCTCTATTAACACTTCCATGGCAAGACAGTAATGTTCCCACATTTCTTTTCTAGCACCAACAACACCTAGGATGGACACAAAAGTCGAATTGTTGTTTTCCTTATCTTTGCCAATGGGTTTTCCAAGTTTGACCAGATCTCCTTCAACATCAAGCAGATCATCCTTAATTTGAAACGCAATACCGGCATGATAGGCGAATTTTTTCAAAGCTTCTATTTCCAACTGCTTTGCTTGGGCGAGCATGGCAGGCATGATGAGGGACGCTTCGAATGCGATCCCTGTTTTATAAAAGCTCATCATATTCAATTGTTCCAGTGTCAATGGTTTCCCTTTTGAATCCAAGTCCATCGCCTGTCCCTTACACATATCCTCTGTCATTTGGGCCGAATATTGAATCAAGGCAAGCACCGTTTTTGAATCGAATTGGTCAAGGGATGCTTGCTCCCGGATTGCCTTCTGGGTTAGAAATAGACCGGTTAATTCTGTTATAGCAATGTTATACACCTGATGAAGGGTTGGTCGTCCCCTGCGGATGGACGCATTATCCTGGGATGGCAGATCATCGAAGATTAGGGATGCGGTATGCATATATTCCAATGATCTCAGAAGCGGAACGATTGCTGAACTTTTTAATCCATATTCGTTAACGCCCATGACCCAAGTCAATATAGGCCTCAATCGCTTTCCATCGCCTTCCAGACTGTAATTTGCAGCATCAATGATTGGATCTTGCATAATAGAATCATAATCGTTTTTAGGAATATGTAAGATGTTGTTGATCTGATTGCGAACGGTATCGATCGTATCTAAAAATCCTTCTCGCTCTTTACTTTCATTTTTCAGATGGGTAATCATCTGATCTCTAAGCAGTTTATCAAAGAAATCCACATCATCCGCTTTTCGAACCATTTTTTGAATGATCCGATTGAACTTTGGATTTCCAGAAGCAAATAACTCCATAACCTCGTTGTATTTCTTTGTGCCTATTCGCACTTTAAATCGTTTCAGGCTATTTATTGCACGATCCAACATCACCTCACGAGTCATTGTATCTGAATGATACACGTTATGGATCAAATGGGAGATGACCGTCCAGTATAATTCAAAGGGATTGATAAGATCTGGACGTTTATCATGATATTTCAAATAATAGGTATAGGGTGTTACTGCACCGTCCTTCATGTCATCAAACATATCTGCAAAATCATCAGCCAGCTGATTGTAAATGCCATAAAAAA
>NZ_JBALOZ010000050.1:0-1046 GCF_036965125.1 Bacillus sp. JJ1503 | reverse complement strand
CCTTTACACGATCCACTTCTTGGGAATTAAAAAACACATAGGATTGCTCGAAAAATGAACTTATTGTCGCTTGTCGCTGATGGGCCTTGATATACTCGAAAGCAGCTTTAAGTTCCGAATGAATAAATCGAATCAATCCCTTGTTTTTTCCTGTCCATTCGCCCAATTTCGGCACAGATCCTGTAATAAGTGTAGTACGTATCAAATCGGAATATTGTTTTTTCTCCTTATCGGATAGGATTCCTGAATCCAGCAGATCGTCAATGAAGGGATAAGTCAGCCCATAAGAATAGCCTAGCCTCATAGCCTTATCCAGTTTTTGAGTACGTTCCTCAGTCGATATCTCATCACCCATCTCTTCAACCTCGTGCATCATGACCCCAGCAATGATTTTAATAAGTTTCCGCTGGGCTTGCTCCGCATCCATCCCCTTTGGAATATGGGTGGATACAGTCTTTAGTTTGTTCATCAACCAGATCATCGTGGATTCAATGCCTTCCTTCTGGGCCATCCGGTATAATCTGGCCATGCTAAACATCTCCGCTTTGTCTCCCCGGTCTGTTGTCAGATGACTTTTTAAATTGTCCACAACACGCCGAACCCTGGTCTTTGTGTCAGATGAGTCCAACCTTTTGCCAAGATCCCGCAAGAAAATATAGGAGATGCTTCGATCCAGGTAATGATCTAGTTTACCTGTGTAATCCAGCCATTTGATATAATTGTGATAATCCCGAGAATCAGGCTTTCCCCTTCTCCGTAAAAATAAGGATAATAATGAATGATGAATATGATTCTGTTTCCAGGATTGTATATCTTTTATCAAGGTAGAAACATAAGTCTTTTGCCTGACCTGCTCATCAAGTGATTGATAATATTCAGCAGCCTTTTGCTCAGCCAGCCGATAACCTGCATCGGCTTTTTTCCTTAACTCCTCATTCATACCATTACCTCTGCTTCATGTTTTCTTATATATATGCTATATAATCCAACCAATATTTTAATCTGAGCATTATTCTTTAAAACTAACAAAATGCAAAGCAAAAATA
>NZ_JBALOZ010000049.1:49259-49439 GCF_036965125.1 Bacillus sp. JJ1503 | reverse complement strand
TCTTAATAGATACAAAAAAAAGTTGCCGATGCTGATGCAAACGCAGCTTTTTTTGTTTTTTTCTAAAATGAGGTGCTTTACCCAGCCAATGCTGAGGTTGAACGATTCTATGTTTGCCTTTTTCTGCTTACCCCTTAAACCCTAACATTAAACAACCCTAAGTTACTGTTTTATCTCGTT